>NZ_JBMDKC010000092.1:0-22466 GCF_057809515.1 Bacillus sp. FG16 | reverse complement strand
AAATGTACATGATTATTCAAGTGTTAATGTGTACATTTAAACTAGCATTTATACACAATGAAGGAGTTACATTAACAAATGAGTATTGGCAAGCAATTATTCATAATGATTCTTCCTATGATAGCAAATTCTTTTATGCTGTGAAATCAACTGGAATCTTTTGCAGACCATCATGCAAATCAAGAATACCGAATAGAAACAATGTACGAATTTTTCATCATGCGGAACAAGCATTAAGTGAAAACTTTCGCCCGTGCAAACGTTGTAAGCCAAACGGGATCACTTTGCCTAATGAAGAGTGGGTAGAACAAATTAAAGACTATATCGAAAAGCATTATGACGAATCCTTAACTCTCGACATGCTTGCGGAAATATGTCACGGTAGCCCTTTTCATTTGCAGCGTACTTTCAAAAAAATAATAGGGCTAACTCCTATAGAATATATACAACAATTCAGGGTTCTTAAAGCAACCGAATACCTTTTACGCACAAATCAATCTATTAAAGAAATTAGTACTGCTGTCGGGATAGAAAACCCAGAGTATTTCGCAACTTTATTTAAAAAGAAAGCCGGATTTACTCCTACTGAATATCGAAAAAAGAACGAAATGAAAGAGGGATACGATAATGAATTCCTACAAAAATAATTATATATATTGGACGCTACTTACACATAAGAATTGGCGATTTCATATTGCTGCAACTGAAAATGGACTATGTTTCATTGGATCACAAGATGAAAACTTTGAAGAATTAAATATATGGGCTAGAAAAAAACTGCCCCAACATATATTGATCCATAGTCCAGATTACTTGCAAATATATACGAAAGAAGTTATCGAGTATTTAGAAAACAAGCGAGAAACTTTTACATTCCCTATCGATGCTTATGGAACTAATTTTCAATTATCTGTTTGGAATACGGTACGTGAAATTCCTTATGGAAAGACATATTCTTATACAGAAATTGCTGAAAGAATTCAAAAACCTGCAGCTGTGCGCGCCGTTGCTTCCGCTATTGCTGCTAACCCTCTTCTTATTACAATTCCTTGTCACCGCGTTATTGGGAAGAATGGGAAACTAACCGGATTTAGGGGTGGATTAGACATGAAGAAAAAATTGCTTGCATTAGAAAAATTGCAGGTGGAATTCATATGACAGCAGAATATAATAGCGCATTATCTGTAGCAGTTCCGAAAGAATTTTGTTTCCAAGAAAATTTACGCTATCTATCACGTTCGAACAATGAATGTATGTTCCATATTGAAGACAACAAAATTTATAAAGTTATCCCTGTTCAAGATGTAAATCCTTTAGTTGAAATTAGTTTGAATACTGATGGCAATATTCAAATACGTTGTTTAGAAGAATCATATACATCTGAAAAATCGATACGTGAGGCTGTAGCTAACTATGTAAAAGAATGGTTTGATTTAACTACTGATTTAGCCCCTTTTTATACATTAGCTAAACATGATTTACTCCTTCAAGGACCAATTGAACAATATTATGGCCTTCGTAATTTAGGTATTCCAGACTTATTTGAGGCACTTTCCTGGGGAATTATCGGTCAACAAATTAACCTAACATATGCTTATACACTAAAAAGAAGATTAGTTGAGCAATTTGGAAGTTATGTAGAATGGGACGGTAGAAAACATTGGATTTTCCCATCACCTGAAACAATTGCAAATCTACATCTAGAAGATCTCCAACAATTAAAAATGACGACTAGAAAATGTGAATATTTAATCGGTATTGCGAAGCTTATTACAGAGAGAAAACTGTCAAAAGAGGAGTTACTACAAACACAAAATATAAAAATTGCTGAAAAACAGTTAACTGCTATCCATGGTATCGGCCCATGGACTGCCAACTATGTTTTAATGCGTTGTTTAAGATTTCCTTCAGCTTTTCCAATTGATGATGTTGGTCTGCATAATGCAATTAAATTTATAATAGGCTCCGAAAATAAACCGACTAAAAATGAAATAAAAGATTTTGCAGCAAACTGGGCAAATTGGGAGTCTTATGCGACTTTTTATTTGTGGCGAGTACTATATTAAAAGAACCAAGTAGCACATTCGTACTACTTGGTTCTTTTTTAAGCTTGCTCCTCAAAACGTCTTGCAATTTCTACAATAACTTGAACAGCTTTTTCCATAGTATCTACCGAAACATACTCAAATTTACCGTGATAGTTTTCACCACCAGTGAAAATATTCGGCGTCGGTAATCCCATATATGATAATTGTGATCCATCTGTTCCTCCGCGAATCGGGTGAATATTTGGTTCAATATCTAAACTTTTCATTGCTTCATATGCAATATCAACAATTTCTCTTACCGGTTCAATTTTTTCCAGCATGTTATAGTATTGATCATTCATTTCTAAAACGACTGCATCTTCGCCATACTTTTCTTGCATATTCTTCACAATATTTTTAACGTTATTTTTACGCGCTTCAAAATTTTCACGATCAAAGTCTCGAATAATATAATACGCTTTACTTTGCTCAACATCACCATTTAAAGAAAGTAAGTGATAGAATCCTTCATAGCCTTCTGTATATTCTGGTGCCTCTTCTACTGATAAATACCCGTTAAACTCCATAGCCAGTTTAGTTGCATTGCGCATTTTATTTTTCGCTGTTCCAGGATGTGTATTCGTTCCGTTAAACGTTAACTTAGCACCTGCAGCATTAAAACTTTCATACTCTAAACCACCTAATGGACCTCCATCCATCGTATAAGCGAATGATGCACCAAACGCCTCTACATCAAAATGCGCTGGCCCACGACCAATTTCTTCATCCGGTGTAAATGCTACTCTTATTTTCCCGTGCTTAATTTGCGGATTATGTATTAAATAGTTCATTGCAACCATAATTTCTGTAAGACCAGCTTTATCATCTGCTCCTAGAAGTGTTGTACCATCAGTTGTAATAATGGTATGTCCTTTATATGATGGTAATTCTGGGAACTGCTCTGGTGTTAGCACAACATTTAGCTCTTCATTTAACGTAATTGCATTACCATCAAAATTTTCATGAATTTGTGGTTTGACGTTTTTCCCCGTAAAGTCTGTTGCCGTATCTAAATGAGCTAAAAATCCGATTACAGGAACATCCTTGTCCGTATTAGCTGGAAGTGTTGCCATTACATAGCCATTATCATCCATCGTTACTTCTGTTAACCCAATTTCTTTTAGCTCTTCCACTAATAACTTACCAAACTCAATTTGTCCTGGTGTTGTTGGTACTGTATTGCTTTCTTCATTTGATTGCGTATCAATTTTTACATATCTCGTAAATCTTTCAATAAGTTCTTGTTTCAAGTTCATTCACTCCCTTTTATGTTTCTCTCTCCATTATAATCCTTAAAACGAAATATTTTAACTTTTTTGACTGTGAAGATGTATATTTCATTTGCATTGTTAACACATTTAAACGAATGATAAAAAGACATAATATTTGTACATTAAAACCGGAACAGGTAACATACATAATTATAAAATATGGGAGGTTTTAAAGATGAGGCTAACTCTCTTTCGCTATTTTCTTTTTTTCTTAGGATTAATTTTCTTTGGCCTTGGAAACGCTCTTGCAGTCAAAGTTAAATTTCTAGGCTTGCACCCTTGGGAAGTTTTAAATATGGCTCTCTACCAAAAGTTTGGATGGACCATCGGTACGTGGAGTGTCATATGTGGGTTATGTCTCGTTCTAATATCTTTACTAGTAGATCGAAAATATATAAATGTGGGTACATTTTTGAATGCACTACTTATCGGTCCCATTATGGACTTTTTCTTACAATCAAACATGCTTCCAGACGCTAGTAATTATTTATGGATAAACTTACTCATTTTATTTTCTGGTATTGCCATTACAGGTATCGGGGGAGGTATGTACGTTGCGGCTGGGATTGGCGCTGGCCCCCGTGATGGATTCATGCTTACTATTTCCGACAAAACAGGACTTTCTATTAGCCGTGCTAGAATCATAGTAGAATGTATTGTACTAGTTATTGGATTTATGCTAGGAGGTCCTGTTTTCATCGTAACTTTTCTGTACACCTTTATTCAAAGTCCAATCTTTCAGCAATCATTTAAGATGTTTCAAACACTTTTACATACTTTACATAACAAAAAGAAAATTAGTGAACATATTTAAAGTACAGCTTAATACAAATAAATTCACCCTATTTACGACTCTCACCGCAAATAGGGTGTTTCTGTTTTTATCTCGCAATTTAAGAATATATACTACTCATTTACAATAAAAGTATATACATCATCATGAATACAGCCATTTACTTTAATCACATACTTCCCAGGTTTATTAAAACTAATTGTGTATTTATTTAACTGAATTGCTTCTTTATCTCCAGAAAGAATATCAATGCTTCTGCCACTTAATACATACAATTCACTTAGGTTCATCGTTACATCAATTGTATTAAAATTTTCCACTTTCACTTGCTGTGCTTCCGCAACGCTTACACTTGGTTCTAAAAACAGTAGTCCACTTAATCCAATTGTCCCCGCTAAAGCAACTCCCGCAAACTTTTTAATCTGTTTCATTACAATGACCTCCTTATAGATTTTGCGTAAAGGTGATGTCCCCCCTTACACCACAAAGCCTATATGTAATGAAATGAAAAGTAAACGGGGACTGTAAGACAAAATTCTACATCTTTTTCTCCTATTGAATATAAATCCAACGTTTGGAGTTTTGACACATTTAAAATTGTTTCCCTAAACCAATTTCCCCATAATTTATTCAAATACTGAATAATTACTTATTGATTTAACATTCTAAAAATAGTTGATAAAGATGCTTTCTATTCAAAAAAAGACTTTGCTATAAAAGTAACTTTTACAACAAAATCCATGCACCTAATTTTATTCCGCTTTCCATAATCTCTCTACATTCATTAATTGTTCTTCTTTAAACTCCATCTTATATATATCCGGTTTTGACGTATTCATTAAAAATTCAAAACCATATTGTTTATCAAAATAGTTCATCATTACTGTCATGACAAGCCCATGTGTACCAATTACAATTTTGTGTCCTTGAAAATCCATTAAGATTTCTTTTAATACTTTCACTACTCTTCTCTGGCAATCTGCATACGACTCTCCTTCCGTTCTTGCAAAATCCGGATTAGAGAACATCTTCTGTACAAGTGGATACACCTCTTTGTCTGATATAACCTGATCCTCACTTAAAAACATACACTCTTTAAGATTTTCATATACTACTATTTCTTTTTCATGGAAATTAGCTGACTCCTCTATCGTTAACATAGCCCGATTATAGGGACTGGAAATAAAAGTATCAATTCTCTCCGCTTTTAATATATCATTTACTCTACGGGCATCCATATGTCCCTTCTCAGTTAACCCGCGCATTCTTTCATTTCCTTCTAGTTTTGGTGATTCACCATGTCTAACCATATAAATATATGTGCTCATAATTTCTCCTTAAAATTGTTTATTAGTTAATAAATCACGTTCATTTATCTCATTTCAACACTTAAGCGTAATACTAAAATACTTTATAAAACGTGCTGATTTGTTCGTCTAATCCATTCTCCTACTAAACTTTCAAATAATTCAGGCTGTTCAATTTGCAAATTATGCCCTGCCATATCTAACACTGCTAATGTTGCCCTTGGATATTCTTCAATAATTTCTATAATATTTTGATAACCTACTGATATATCTTGTCTTCCAGTCAGTAAAAGAACGGGCTTTTCATATTTTTCACGCTGAAAATCCATAGTAAGAGAGTAATTCTTTTGCAACCTTTCAATAAATTCATAATTAGCAACATCTAACCCAGGCTTAATTTCTTCTTTAAATCGCGTATATGTATATTGATTTGCTATTACAGCTAACTCACAAAATTCCTCTCTTTCCGTGGAAGTAAGCGTATTTAAAAATTCCTCATCTTGTACAATTACCTGTTTATCTGGAAGAATCCTTTTTTCTGGCTCCGCTACAACAACAGGACATACTAATAGTAATCCGCTAACTCTCTCAAACATCTTTGTAAGTATACCTTTGGCTAAATAGCCTCCATATGATTCTCCTATTAATAAAAATTTTTCAGTAGAAATGATTTCCTCAATAAATGTGATAAGCACTTCTACTATACGATCTGAACTATTTACCCAATTTGGAGCATTCGATTTTCCCATACCAGGTAAATCAATATATATTCGCTTATAACCTTCATATTTCTGAAATACTGATTCCATACATTTCATCATTAACCTATGGTCAGGGGAGCAGCCATGTATGATAATGACCGGTTTACCCTCTCCCACAATTTCATAGTATATTTCTGCATCTTTAATTCGATATATCATAAGAAGCCCTCCCTATTTAGTGGCAATACTATCTACTCTGTAAGAATACACGTTCTTATTTTACATCCTTTCTCAACATTTTCACAAATGTTAATTTTCAGATTTAAAAAAATAAAAATCTCATATAAAAAAAGATCCTCATCATTTTATATGCAATTTTGCATCTCCACTTACAAATCACTAAAAAAACTTTACAATTCAAAGGATGACTAAATATACAATTTCTATTTAAAGTCTTGATACCGTCTATACTATCAACCGAAATATTTTTTCAACTTTAAGAATACTTATACTCTTTAACACTTTCCTTATAAACATGATTTTTATAAGGAAATCTGATACAATTCTTAAATAATATTATTATGTATAGATATAACGAACATAGTGCATAATTAAAGAAGGTGATTTCATTGAAATTAAATAAAAATTTACAATTATGTATATTAATCGGAACATTAATATGCTATTCAATCTATTTTATGTTTTTCTATCTGTTCCCTACTCATTTTTCAAATTCAGATGTACGCTTCGCTTCACTTATCGTCGAAGCCATTACATTTGTATCACTGATCTACTCTATATATTCTAAAAAAGTCAGTTCAAATCCGTTTTGGATATGTATTACAATAGCAATTGGTAGTTTTTTATTAGGGAAAATAGTATATACATATCAAGATAGCTTCTTCGAAATTCCAATAGATCGTTTTACTATTTCTGATGTATTTTACATGTTTTTTCTACTTTTCTGTCTTATCGCTTTCTCCTATAAAATTTTAAAGGAATGCAATAAATGGGAAAAAGCATTCTTTATTTGTGATATATGCATAGTGCTTACTTCCATATTCACATTAGAATGGTATTTATTTAATCAGCCAAATTTAAATATATTCGCTCTTTCACTAGGAGATGTTTTCCTTTCATTTTTATACCCAATTGCAGATTTATTATTTCTACTGCTAGGCGTTAGTCTCTTTTTCCGTCCAACAATTTTTAATTCCAAACGGAAAATTTATATCTTTATTTTTGTATTAATAAGTTCTGCAACTTTTAACTATATTTATTTTTACTTAAATAACCACTTATCAACTGAAACGATAACATTATTACGTCTTTTATATAGAATACCTATATTACTTATTGCAATAGCTGGCTCTATTTCAGAAGATCATAATAGCCATAAAAATTATTTCATTGTAAACCCTATAATAGGGAAAAAAGCTTTAGTTGTATTTCCCTATCTTGCTGTTGCAATACTAATCGGGTTTACATTAAAAGAACAAACATCATCTTCAACTCTCATTACAGGAAATTGTATTACTTTTATTTTCGTACTCATTCGTCATTCTATCGTACGTATGCAAAACAACTCCTTAACAAAACGTTTGCAGGCATTTAATGCCCAACTAGAAGAAAAAGTTACTGTACGGACGTCTGATTTAGTTCATAAATCAGAGGCTCTTTCTCAAAAACAACAAAAGTTTAAATCATTATATGAATATCATCCTGACCCTATTTTCACCATTGATTTAAACGGAACATTCTTAAATGTAAATAAGGCTGGGAGTGTACTACTTGGGGCACCAACGGATGAGTTACTAGGTGAAACTTGTTTTTCGATCATTTTAGATGAAGATAAGCATAAGCTAGCATTGGCATTAGAAAAAGTGAAACAACAAGAATCGGCATTCTTACAACTTAGTTCTCAATATAAAGATGGCTTTACTTATTTTTTATACGTTACAATCATTCCTATTATAATAGACGGACAAATTTCAGGAAGCTATATTATGGTGAAAGATATTACTGCACTAAAAAAACAGCAAGAAGAAATAAAATATTTAGCATTCCATGACACTGTAACGAAAATTGGGAACCGTGCCTTTTTCCATAAGAAATTAAAGAGAGTTATAAAAAATGCTAAAATAACAGAAAGCGAGTTTGCATTATTATATTTAGATTTAGATCGCTTTAAAGCAATTAACGATACACTTGGACATTCATCAGGAGATTACATATTAGAAGAAGTAGCAAAGCGATTCCAATCATGTCTTCCATCACATACTCATCTTTCAAGAATCGGTGGCGATGAATTTACAATCATAATTGAGAACTATACTGACGAAGATTACTTATTCCAATTATGTAACCAATTATTTGAATGCATGAAAAAGTCATTTATCATACATGAGCATAAATTAACTTTATCACTGAGTATCGGCATCGCTATTTATCCACATTCCGGAATCGATACCGCTACACTTCTGAAAAACGCTAATGTTGCAATGTATGATGCAAAAGCAAAAGAACTTAACTCTGTCTCTATTTATGACGATGTAATCGCTAAAAAAATTGAAAGACGATTACGATTAGAAAAAGATTTACCAAACGCACTACAAAATGAAGAATTGTTCCTTTTGTATCAACCTCAAGTTGATAGTGAATCTAATAAAATTATCGGTGCAGAAGCTTTAATTAGGTGGAATCATCCTGAATTAGGTATTATTTCTCCATACGAGTTTATTCCGATTGCAGAAGAAACACTACAAATTATTTCAATAGGAAAATGGACATTAGAGCAGGCTTGCAAGCAAATGAAACGTTGGCACGCACTCGGATACTCACATTTAAAAATAGGTGTAAATTTATCTGCTAAAGAATTTGAACAAGAGGATTTTGTAAAATCTATTTCTTCTACTTTAACAAATACAGGTTTACCAACAAGCTCTCTTGATCTTGAATTAACAGAGCGAATTGCAATGATGGATGAGCGAGAAACATTGATAAAACTACGTACACTAAAAAGTTTAGGGATTCACATTTCAATCGACGACTTTGGTACAGGTTATTCTTCACTAGCCTACTTACCTTTGTATCCAATTGATACGTTAAAAATCCCGAGAGAATTTATTACAATGTCTGAAACATGTGATGATGGAATGGAAATTATTAAAACGATCATCACATTAGCAAATACATTAGGAATGTCTGTCATTGCTGAAGGTGTAGAAACGAAAGAGCACGTAAATTTCCTTCAAAAAAATAAATGTCAGTTTATTCAAGGTTATTATTACAGTAAACCTATTCATATTAATGCATTTACTGAGCTATTAGAAAACGGTATTCGCCCATAGTACATGGCTAATTGGAATAAATAATAATGAATTTGAACAAATATAGTAAAAAGGAAAGAAGATACCTTCTTTCCTTTTGTTTTTCTATTTACATTTCTATTACTTCACCACTTCATTTATTATATCTATTAAATGATGAATCCCCTCATCATTTGTTTTCTTATATCCATTCATGTTTTGAATATATTTCTCCTTATTTGTATACAACTTATTTACTGCATGTATAAATGTATTCGTACTTACTCTGTCTTGGAGTATAACTTCCGCATATCCTTGCCGTGAAAAATATTCAGCATTTAAAACTTGATCTCCCCTACTGGAACTGTTAGTTAACGGGATAAGCAACATCGGTTTCTTTAAAAATAACAATTCAGAAATAGCAGTAGAACCCGCTCTTGAAACTACAACACTTGCCATATTTAGTATATGCGGCAACTCATCGCCTATATATTCAAATTGCATATACCCCTCCATGCCAATAGATGGGTCTACCTTCCCTTTACCACATATATGAATAATATTAAAGTTTAATAGTATTGTATCTAAACATTCCCTTACCATATCATTTATCCACTTAGCGCCTTGACTCCCACCCATAATTAATAATACTGGTTTATCTTGCTGAAATTCACAATATCTTCTTCCTCTTAATACGTTACCCTTCTCAATTTCTTCCCTTACAATTGGTCCTACATAAACCTTCTTCTCATTACTTACATTTTCTCCTGTCTGAGGAAATGTTGTGCATAGCTTTGTAGCAAAAGGTAATGCTATTTTATTGGCAAGTCCTAATGTGCTATCTGGTTCACGTATAATGATAGGCACACGATTTAACCATGCTCCTATAGCTACAGGAACTGAAACAAATCCTCCTGCTGAAAAGATAACGTCAGGCTTTGTTTTCTTAATTAATTTATAACTTTGTAAACAACCTCGTATAATTTTAAAAGGATCTTTAAAATTTTCCCAATCCCAATATCTCCTAAGCTTGCCCGTTGAAACACTATTGTATTTAACATTTTGCACTAATGATTTTTCAATTCCATTTTTGGATCCAATATACTCGACTCTCCATCCTTGCTCTATAAATTTAGGAATTAATACAATATTAATCATAACGTGTCCGGCTGTACCGCCCCCAGTAAAAAGAATCGTTTTGCTCATAACTTATACCCACCTTTATTATTAAAAATCTAGCTTTATATTTACCTTTTAAATGTAAATAAACTTATTATTTTTTATATAAATCTTTAACTCCACCTCTATATCTTGTAAAAGATCTTTAATGAGTTCATAAAAATCATTTCCATACTCACTACACTCGTATTGAGCAAAGATTTGAATCACATATCTAGTTTCCGTCTCTAATGCTGACTTTATTTGATTAACTCTTTTTTCTTCTACATACGCTTGATATTTATGTATTGCCTCATAAAGACGCAATACATGAGCTTCTTCATCTCTCCAATCCAACGTATCAACAATTGAAAGAAATAGCGTATTTTGATTATCTATTACTTCATAACCATTCATATATTTCTTACACCCTTTTTTGTTTTTCATTGAATGCAGATGTCACTACACTTCGCATACTCAAGTACATCTTTTAATGATTGATGAAATTCAATTTCTGGAATCCAACCTAACTTTTTTATTTCCTCTATTGCTAAACTCTCATTTGAGTCGCTCCCTCTTTTCTCTGTTTCCTCTATAAAAAAATTTAGCTGTGTTAATTCTTTATATTGTTCTAGTACATTTAATAAAGATCGTTTTACTCCTGATCCGATATTATATTGTTTTCCATTTATTCCATCTCGTAATAACAAATGATACGCTTTAATCGCATCACGTACATCTAGAAAATCTCTACTATCTTTCAAACTATTTACTTCAATAATGGCTTTACTTCTACCTGATTCTATATCTATCATTTTCTTTGCGAGAATCGAACAAATGCCATTCGATTCCCCTGGACCAATTAAATTTGAGGGCTTTGCAATGATAATATTTGAATCCATTAATCCTCCCCAAGCCTCTGCAATAATGACTTGCATCGTTTTACTTAAACTATATGGATTTGAAATTTTTATTTCGTTCATACTATCTGCTTGCAAAGCCGATCCTATAACTAATGTTCTACAATGCGAGGCTTCTTGCTTAATTGCTTCTAATAAATATAACGTTCCTATTACGTTAATCTCTATATATTCAAGAGCAGCTGTCCAAGATTCTATAACTGAATTCCTTCCTGCTAAATGCAATACGTAGTCTGGCTTTATTTGTTTCATTACCTTCATTACTTCGCTCTTATTAGTTAAATTACAAGTAATACCATTTCTAATTTTTTCTCTATGTGCACGATTTTGAAACATAGGAATTACATGAAAGCCCTGCTCTAAAAAATATTGGCAAGCATGACGTCCTGTGAAACCATTTGCACCAGTTATTAAAAGGCTCGCATTTTTTTTCATCGTAAAAACCCTCCTTTTAATAACATTTGTTTCACCTCATGTTTTGCAAGTAAGTCTTGTTGAGAACTAAAACTCTTTACATCCACAAGCGGATAGCTAGCATAATATTCTTGAAGCCCTTCTATAGGAATAGTCGGTAGTACTACAAAATAATTTTGATCAAAACTTATACTTGTTTTACTCTCTACCTCAGATAAAAGCATTTCACTTAATTTTTCACCCGGTCTTATCCCTACCTCTTTTACCTTAACGTTTTCTTTTCCCGAATCTTCAATTAATACTTCTGCTAAATCTGTTATTTTACATGCCGGCATTTTCATAACAAAGATTTCCCCGCCTCTACCTTGATATACGGCTTTAAATAACAATCCAACAGCATCTTCAACTGTTAAGAAAAATCTAGTCATATTCGCATCGGTAATCCCTACTTGTGAAGATTTGTTAATTTGTTGTTTAAAAAGCGGTACTACACTTCCACTCGTCCCTAAAACATTTCCACCACGAACACAAATGAATTTTGTTTTCTTCATTTGCACATTCGCATGAACCATTAACTTTTCACCAATTGCTTTTGTCATCCCATACGTATTTGATGGATCGGCTGCTTTATCCGTTGAAACATATATAACTTTCTCCACTTGCATCTGTATAGCTGCTTCAATTACATTTTGCGTACCATGTATATTGGTTTTTATAGCTTCATAAGGATAATACTCACATACTGGAACGTGTTTTAAAGCTGCAAGATGGAAAACATAATGTACGCCTTGACATGCATAGACTAGTTGATCCTTGTCACGAATATCTCCAATAATAAATTTTAATCTATCATCATTTATAAACTGTTGCTGCATTTCAAACTGAACCGTTTCATTTCTTGAAAAAACCCTAATTTCTTTCGGTGATTTTTCTAATAGTTGTTTTATAAGTTCATGTCCCCACGAACCTGTACCACCAGTAATTAAAATTATTTTATTTAGCATTCCTTTTCCTCCTACCAAACACTTCAATTAAAATTGTATTTATAAAATTTATTGAATTATTTTCAATTGATTCAAATCATAATCGTCGTTTGTTACATTTAATTGACAAAATAAAAAAACAGAAACTATTAAACATAGTTTCTGTTTTTCATTTCACCTTACAACAGCAAATTTTTTTATACTGTTTGCATGATAACTACATTCCTTGTAAAAAAACACCGCTCATTTATTTCTTATACTCGTAATAAAATAAATAGAATGATTCATAGCCAATAATCATGTTTAAATTTATAAAAAAAGGGAGGTAACGGAATGTACCGAAGCAATTCAAATCATACATATAACGGACTTTCCAAAGCACTGCCTCTCTCTCTATTCGATGTAAAGAATGAATTAAAACAAAAAAGCAAGATCATGCCTTCTGGCACGATTTATAAATTAACGAAAGAAGAGCAACTCATCATCAACAAAATAAAAATACAAACAGAACAGCTAAATAAAAATAATGTTACAAGAACACGTGCATACTACCAATTTTACATTCAATATCCAGAAATACATTGGGCACTACTTGGGCATATGGTATCACGTAACGGCGGTTGGAATATGACTGATTTAAAGGGTGATTTATATACGAGAATTTTATCAGAGAAAGATCAACTCATATTTTTTTCTTTTTTAGAAAGAGGGAATTGGCTCATTTTCCAAGATGTATATCCTCAATTTTTGCTTTACGAACAAAGTGTAAAAAGATCACAAAAGCTATTTCACCTTCTCCCTCACCTAAACGTTTCTACATTTATGGAAACGATGTGGAACGATTTTTGGAAAACAGGTAATAAAAAAACATTAGCGATTGCAACTATTATTAATGAACAAAACTACTTAGAAAAAAGAGTGATTCAAAATGTACACTTTCAAAAGACTGTACTAAA
Source organism: Bacillus sp. FG16 (assembly GCF_057809515.1). NCBI lineage: Bacteria > Bacillati > Bacillota > Bacilli > Caryophanales > Bacillaceae > Bacillus > Bacillus sp. FG16. Next base: position 8,568 of record NZ_JBMDKC010000092.1, on the reverse strand, counting down.
TAGTATTGGATTTAAACTCTTTGATTTTTTTCAGTTTAATCATATCCTTTTCCCATTCTACGAAAATGATAAGAGACAAAAAGTATTACTATTTGGTGATACAATGAAACATTTCACTTCCTTACATGAACGAATCTTAATCGGAAAAAGGTTGTATTCATTATTATTTCGGGATACACATGTTTTATCTCAAATAATTAGCTGGGCTCAACACCATCCGCATACAGGATCAAGGAAAGATTACTGGCCTCATTTATTTTCAAGTGTAAATGAATCTTTTTCCCGTGAGTTTTATAAGCGCCGAATAAAGAAATGCCAGTTACGTAGCGGCGCTTATCGTATATACAGCCCTGAGCTCATCTATGCATGGCGAAATATGAAACATGAAGAAGATGGCAGCGAAGATTGGTTTACCGATTGGCAAGTTGTAAATTACTTAGTTGATAAGGAGGAAAATATACATGGACAAATTACAGAAGACTACTGCAAAACACTCGAAAAAATTGAACTCGCAATTCTCGCGAAGAAAAACGTCCTCCTTAGAGAAGAAGAATGATTTTCTAGCATTAATAGTTACAATCTTTCTCTCTTCTATTATTGGAACTTGCTTAGATGCTTTTTTTGTTCATAAACAAATATATTCCTTTCCGGCTAGGCCCTTCTCATCCAAATTTTCGGTTAATATAGCTTTCACATTGTTCGTACTGCCGATTTCAACCATTATCTTTATACACATTTCAAAAAAATTATCTAAAGTTTCTAGAATTCTATTTATTATTTCAATTGGTATTTGCGCTAGCCTTTTTGAACAAATTGCTGAAAGTTTAGGTTTATTTGTACATAGTACAAATTGGAACCATACATATTCTTTATTTGGTTATATGATTTTTCATTCTTTTATTTGGAAGGTATATAACTGGATAAAAAAATAAAGAGGCCATTATAGGTCTCTTCTTAAGCATACTCTTCCGTTATTGCTAATGATGCCAATGTTTGAAGGCTTTTAGAGCGTAAACGATAGGCAACGACTTTTTTCTTATATTGCTTAATGACATCAACATGTTCCTCATAGCTATATAGAGAAAATCTAATCTCTTTATTCCCTTTCTTCGTATCAATGACTATTGGTGTCCCTTCTCCGTGCGGCGGGAAATAATGTTTATCTAAAAACAAAGCCTCATTAAATTCATGAATAACTTGTAGTTTCATTTCTCCCTCTAAATTTTTTCCATCTATCGATATAGAAGTATTTTCCGCCTCAAGCTTTTGATGCAATTCAAATTTACTAATAATTGATTCTACAACAGAAGTGGGCATGCTAGAAACTAATACTTTAATAGCTCCAAAAACAAATAATGTAACTATAAACCAGGTTGTCATTGTTATCATCTCCATTACATTTAAAAAATAAATTTCGTTCCATACGGTATTAGTATACTAATGAGTATTCCAGTTACAATCATCGTTACCGAACCGATAGTCGCTTCTTTCTCGCCTTCCTTCACTAAACGGCTCACACCAATAATATGTGATGCACAGCCCATTCCAACTCCTTTTCCAATCGTACTTGTTATACTACAAAGCTTAAGTGCTGTTGGTCCGATAATAGCACCTGTTATTCCTGCAACAACTACAAAACTAGAAGTCATAGATGGAATACCTCCAATTTGATCCGCTAATGAAAGAGCAATAGGCATCGTTGCTAATTGTGGTAGAGTAGTTAATATAAGTTCCTTATCTATATTTAAAATCCCACCAATCACTACATTCATACTCGTTACAGCCACTATACCTATCACTACACCGATAAGTATCGATAAAAAATTTTTAATAAGTATCTTTCGCTCTTTAAATAGAGGTATGGCCAATGCTACAATTGCAGGGCTCAATAAGCTTGAAAGAATGTCTCCCCCATTTTCCCTATACTCATGATGAGAAATACCAAAAATCAAAAATAAACAAATCATAATTGCCGTAACTGTTAACACCGGTAACGTAAATGCAAACGTAAATTTTTTATATAACTTTGTCGCCAAGAAATAAATTGCTACAGTAATAATAATTAAGACCATTTGAATCGTGCACCTTGTCGATTTTATTTTTTTGATGTTACTAATAATTGACTTATATACCCTGAAACAATCAAAGTTACTACAGTACTTGCAACTACTAAAAGGAATATAATACTCCCCTTACTTAAAAGAAAAGACCCGTATTCCATCAGCCCTGTTGTCGAAGGGATTAAAAATAACGGTAAAAATACGATTAACTTTTCCGCACCTAACTCAAACCATTTTAACGGTAAAACGCGAGTGGAAAGGAGCAGGAACAGCATTAACATCCCTATTAAACTTCCCGGTATTGATAGATGGAATATTTCCTGAATCCACGTACCCACTAAGCTAAATATATATAGCACGCCTACTTGAAGTAAAAGCGTCACGTACTTCATTTCTTTCCCTCATTTCACTATCACACATCCATATTATGAAATCTCATTTAGCGTGTCGGCAAACCGTTTAATTCCAAGTTGAATTTGTTCTATATTCGCTCTACCAAACGTAAATCGTATATATTCATTTTTCGAACCTAAAACACTGCCCGGAACAAATGCGACACCATTCCGTATAGATTCACCTAATAAGTGATATTCATCAAACTTTCCTTTCACTTTACACCATACATGTATTCCACCCTCTGGCACGAAACATTCAACTCGGTCTCCCAATGTTCCTTCAAGCTCTGCAATTAATTCATCTCTTCTTTGCTTCAATTGTCCACGAAGTATCGTAATATGTGTATGAAAATCCTTTGATTCTAAAAATTGATTTGCTACCCACTGCGTAAATACACTATGGCCAAAATCAACTTGTTGCTTTGCATCTGCTAAACGCTCAATTACGCGTGTAGGACCAATTATCCATCCAATACGTAATCCTGATGCAACAATTTTTGATAATGAACTTATATAAAGAACATTTCCATTTTGGTCCATTGATTTTAATGTCGGGTTCACTTCTCCATTAAAAGAAATTAAACTATACGGATCATCTTCTACAATTGGTATACCGAACTCAGAAGACAGTTCTAAAATCTTTTTACGTCTCGCTAATGAAAGCACAGTACCTGTTGGATTTTGATAATCTGGATTCAAAAAGACCATACGAATACGATGCTTTTTGTGCAAATCGATTAAGTCATCTGGATTCATTCCATGCTCATCAACAGGTAAATGAAATATGTTTAAACCGGCCGATTTAAACATTGGAAGTGAAAAACAATATGAAGGATCTTCAATCGCAATCGCATCGCCAGGTTTTAATAAACATTGAACGATAAGATTAAGCGCCTGTTGTGCTCCAGACGTAATAAGAATAGAGCTTGAATCTGCTTCAATTTGTTTATATTGCTGAACATGTGCTGCAATTGTTTTTCTCAACATCTCATTTCCAAGTGGATGGTCATAGCCGAGATTTTCCATAAATGTTTTCTCCGCCAAAATTGTTCGAAATCTATCACTCGGAATTAATTCTGGTGACAGTTCACCACTCGCTAAATTAATTAAATCATCTTTTTGTGTTTCCGTTCGAATTTGTTGAACGAGTGGTACGTTAGGTAAGAACGATCCATCCTCCACGTACCTACCCCAGTTCGGTATTCGTTTATGTGAGACACCCCATATGTCTGTATTAACCCGTGTTCCGCTTCCCTTTTGCCGTTCTACTACTCCAAGTGATTTTAATTCTTCATACGCAGCTACTATTGTACTCCGGTTCACCTCTAATTCCTTTGCCAATATACGCTCAGAAGGTAACTTACTATCAGAAGGAAATTCACCTGAAGAAATGCCTCTTTCAATATAATCAGCAATTTGTTTATATACAGGTGTCTTATCTGCACGATTTGGTTTCCATTCCATCTAGTTCCCTCCTTTCAAAACGAACTATCCTCATTTTTTACTAACAGTATTCACCGTAAAAATAGTATTAATTAGTCACATTTTCTTATCCGTAAATGGATATATCCAAAATGGTTCTCTTTCTGATTACTCAATAGCTTCTGAAATTCCAACTTCATACTCTCATTTCCAGTTCTTTTACAAACTATCAAATCATTACCGCATACCATGTTACCCCAACTAGTAGAACAAAAAGAAGAAGAATATAGATTGCAGATAAGTTTTTCACATTTCTTTTTGTAGACTTACCGTAATTCTCCTCCACGTTTCTTGCAACTAGTACAGTCCCAAATAGCGATACAATTACAATAATAACGACTAGTGAAATTGCAAAACTCATTGTCTTTTCACCTCTCTAAGACCCATCTATTTTAATTAAAGAACTTACATAAAAACCTTCCTCTTTAAAACGTTGATAACATACTACCTTTCTTCTCTTATCATAATAGATGTTTGCAAAAAGCGGACCAACCACTTTCGTGTTTTTTTGCTCATCCACTTCAAAAATAAAAAGCAACTGATCACTTAGGACCAGTTGCTTTTTTACACGATAATTTTTCATTTAAAATTAATTCGATTTAAAAGTTTCGCCTTTTCATAATGAAACATCGACTGAGATAACTCGAAAATTGTTCCATTTACAAGATACACTGTATTTTCAATAAGAAGCGCCGGATCACCTTCATTTAATTCTAAAAGCTGTGCATTTTCTTTATTTACTTTTTCACAACTAATAACTTTATCAGCAAAACCAATATTTAATCGTAAATCTTCAATGAAATAACTGTATACAGAGCTTAATGCTATTTCTTCGTTCAAATATGGAATAATATCCTTTTTGAAATAACTTATTTCAATAGAGAATGGTTTAGCATCTACAATTCTTAAGCGCTTCAAAAAATACAACCTAGTTCCAGTTTCGCATTGCATCCGCTTTGCTATCTCTTCGTCCGCATCTATTACTTCAAGCTCTAACACTTTCGTTTCAATATTTTGTGAAACAAGATTTTTCGTTAATCCACGTAAACTTCCTAAATTAATGTAATCTGTTACAGAAGTTTCGCGTAAAAACATGCCACTACCTTGCACTTGAAAAATATAACCTCTATTCACAAGCTGACTAATTACTTTACGTATCGTATTACGGCTTACTTCAAATCGATTCATCAACGCTTCTTCTGTAGGTAGTTTTTTCGTTTCATTAAAAAGCCCATCTCGAATGTTTTGCTCTAACACATCTGCAATTTGTTTATACTTTGCACTCATACACTTTCTCCTAAAATACTCTTTTATCTGTTATAACTCTTCCCCTCTCGTTTCGATCACACGTTTATACCAATGAAACGAAAGTTTCTTCTTACGTTTTAAGTTATCATTATGATCGACAAAAATAAAGCCATATTGCTTTTTATATCCATTTAACCAACTTAAAAGATCAATCACTGACCATGCATAATAACCTTTTAAGTTAATTCCCTCTTCAATTGCACGCTTCATTACTTTTAAATGCGCTTCAATAAATTTAATTCTCGGAACATCTACAATTTCTCCGTCAATGATTGGATCTTCATCACCAAGTCCATTTTCCGTTACATACATCTTTATGTCACCGTAACGCGCTTTCAACATATGCAATCCCTCTAAGAAACCTTCGGGAGATATTTCCCATCCCCATTTTGTATATGTTTTATCATCCATTTTAACTGTTCGATAAAAACCATCAAAAGAAGGGTTACCTGGAGCAAGCGTTGAGTTTTCTCGAGAATGTCCCTCACTCTTTATATCCATATCGTATCTTTCTACTCGTATTGGTTGATAATAATTCAAGCCAATAAAATCATTTTCTTCTGCATTTTGTTTAATGATTTCTAATTCTTCAACCGTCCAATTAGGAGTCCATCCTTTTTCCTTTAATTGTTGTACAACATAAGACGGATACTCGCCTTTTAAAATTGGATCATAATACCAATACGTTTCATATTCATTCGCATGATTTGCTGCTCGTATATTTTCTTTTTGATCATCCACACTATAAGCAGGTAAGAAAACATGTGTAATCCCAATCTCACCATATTGTTTCAGCTGCTTGTACACCGCAACTGTTTTCGCATGTGCATAAAATACATAATGAGTCGCTTGAAAATACTTTGGAACATCATTTTGGATTCCTGGTGGATGTGCACCTTTTAAATAACCTAATCCACAAAACATTACTGTCTCATTAAAAGTAATCCAATGCTTAACTCTGTCACCAAATGCCTTAAAACAAGTTTCTGCATATTTTACGAAAGCCTCTGCTGTTCTTTTATTCGTCCATCCACCATCTTTTTCTAACGGTAATGGTAAATCCCAATGATATAAAGTGACAAACGGCACAATCCCGTATTTTAAACATTCATCAATTAAGTTGTTATAAAATTCAATCCCTTTTTCATTTACCTTTCCATCTCCAGTCGGCAATATTCTCGCCCAAGAAATAGAAAAACGATACGATTCTAATCCCATCTCAGCCATTAAGCGAACATCTTCCTTATATCGATGATAATGATCAACAGCTACATCACCATTTGTTCCATTGTATGTTTTGCCAGGAATTTTTGAAAACTCGTCCCAATTCGTAACACCTTTTCCATCTTCATTCCATGCACCTTCTACTTGATAAGAAGCTGAAGCAGCTCCGAATAAAAAATCATGTGGAAACTTCATAGTATATACCTCCATTTCATTATAACAAATCAAATTCATTCACATATATAAAATTTATAGGTACAAATTTTATATGTATGATTATATCTTATGTTTTTATTTTTTTCTATTATAAAAGTACAATTTCTATTGTTGGTTATTGGAAAAGAAAAAGAAGCGATATATTTTATCGCTTCTTACTCTCATCATCTTTATTCTTTTATTAATGACTTATTCGCTCTTATAACTTCTTGATACAATAATGGTGACCACTTTTCATTTATGTAGTCTTGAATTACCCAGCCTACTCTTGTAGGATTCTTTTGTTTTATATCGTTTGCAATTTCAGGATTTATATAAGAAGCGTAGTAATATGGACTATTCCATGCTGTACCACCAGAAGACAAGCTTGTAAAATTAATATATAGATGATTTAAATCCTCGCTATTGTTCATCGTTTCATCCATCGTATCTTTAATAGATTTTACTTTCTCATCATAATTCACTTTATATTTATCTTGTACTGTTACATTTACATTTTGGTTTACAGTTGTGGTAAACGTCTCATTATCTGGCCAATAAAAATTATTATATCCTCCAGATTCATTACTACCACTATATCTTTTTAGTAGTACAATTTTCCCACGAGCATCTCCAAGTTTTATATTTCCTTCTGTTTTTAAAAAGATAGGATCAACAAAATAATTTTTTTCAAACGTACTAATAAATGAACCTTCTGCCCCTTTCATATCCTCATACTCTTTTTTTAAAGACATAATAATTGTTTCACTCGGGTTATCTTTTAAAAATTGTTTCGCTTCATTTATGAATTCATGCAGTGTTACGTAAAGATATAATGGCCCATGATGAAGAACTATCGTATTATCATCTGTTAAACGTCCTCTTATATCAAAAATGCGAGCTCCATGGTCCATTTGATAGCGAAAATCATATTCTTGCGTCATTCCCCACACTTGCTTAATCGGATTTTGCAACTTGAACGTCCCACTATCGTGTGTTCCTGGAATTGAAATTCGTGCTAACGGGATATTATCAGGTATAGGTTGCATCCATTTTGACCAATTTTCAAGCTCATTAACAGAGCTAGCTGCAACTACTCTCTTATCATGTAAAGCAAATACAAATGTGATAAATATTGTACTACATATGAATAATTTCAAAATTAACTTCTTATTGCTCATTATTATCCCTCACTTTTTCTGTTTTTACATCAAACTTATTGAATATAATATAAGCTAGTTCATAAAAAATAAATAACATTTCATCAATATGAAATATTGCATAGAAGTAAAGTTAAAAAATCATTCACATATACTAAATTAGAAAAATTTAAAGGAACTTCATCTGAAGTTCCTTTTGCTTATTTTATGTTCAATACATATGAACCATCTTTATTCTCATATTTATAGACGTATAAATAATATTTCCCTGGCTTTGCATTATAAGTTCCTTTAACTACATTTCCTTCATTTTCACCATATGCTACATAGTTATTTAAATCTGATTCATGATGAAGTACCCATGTCATTCCGATATTTTGTTCATTTAGTAGAGAAATATTAATATTTTCCGGTGAGTCAATTTGGAAAGTAAATACATCTACTCTATCACTATTATGTAGCGTTCCTTTCACCGGTGTATGAAAGTTAACTTTATTTGCCTGTCTAGGCTCATTGTTTGGTTCATTTTCTGTTACTTGTAACTCATTCCCACCGTTTGGTTTTCTTTGTTCATAACCTAAGTTTACTAGTATAGACTTCAAATCTGGTAAAACACCAATTTTATCTGCATATGGATTTTTAGATTTTGTTCCTGTGCTCTGGTTGCTTAATATTGCTCTTAGTTCACTTGGTCTATATAAGTTCCGTTTAATGTTTTAACATCGATAAAAGTGTCTATACTGC
>NZ_JBMDKC010000091.1:0-22874 GCF_057809515.1 Bacillus sp. FG16 | reverse complement strand
AATGTACATGATTATTCAAGTGTTAATGTGTACATTTAAACTAGCATTTATACTATAAGCTTGCTTTTGCTCTTAGATTAGAAGTTTATGAGACAGAGAAGCAATACGCGGGGGATGACTTATGAATTTTGTCCAGTTTATACGTAATCCAGAGCAAATACAACAAATCAAAGAATATTTAAAGAAAAAGAATGCATGTAACTATATTTTGTTTGTAATGGGAATTAATACGGGTTTACGTATAAGTGATATTTTAAAACTAAAGGTTGGAGATTTAAAAGGTAATCATATCTCAATGTGTGAAATGAAGACCGGTATGCAGAAACGTATACAGATTACAGCGGTGCTAAAGAGAGAGCTTCGATATTTCAATGAAAACAGAGAAGATGATAGTTTCTATTAAAAAGTAAGTAGGGGGGAATCGTCTAATCGGCCGTAGTAAGGCATATAAGATACTAAGTGGAAAGGCAGCAGAATTGGGATTAGATGAAATAGGATCCTATACGTTAAGAAAGACGTCCAAGTATCACATTGACATGCAAACGAAAAACATGGCATTCTCATGTAGCTATTCAATCACTTGTCTACACTACGTTACATAGGTGCAAACTAAGATGCAATGGATAAAGTGATGACTAGGTTTAAAATCTAATCATTGCTTTTTTCTATTTAAATCTATACAGTTACTCAGAAATTTTGTACTGTGTAACCCAAAAGAAAAAGTAGAATGAAATCAATGATACCAAGGGATTTGGTGAAAGGGTCAGTTACACACAATATAAGATATGGGTAACTGCAGGTATCGAGAAATCGAATGGTGTATATACATAAATATAAACTGTAAGGGGAGGTAATTGTGATTCATGTTAAATGAAGAACTATTAGAAGTAATCATTAAATATAAAAGGAATACGGGGAGAAATCCTGATATGTTAAAGTTGAACCCAACTTATTTTAGAAATATTTTAGAAGAATTGAATTATCCACATTGGATTATTAAAAAGAAAATGACAGAAATGAAAAAAAGTATATTTGGTGTACCAGTAGAAGTAACAGATACAGTGGAAAAATTTGAACTATGAAAAACAATGGCATAGTTGTGGCCGCTTTTTGGCAGAAAATGTGTCGGTTATTTTGGAAGTAATGTGTTATATTTGTATGGTGGGAAGTGTCGGAAAACACAACTCACGATGTTGGTATTAAAATTCTAAACGGTTCATAATGACGGTATCTAAAATCCGAAACCAGTTTTCGATGGTGCGAGATTGAATGTAGCCGTTGAATGGAAAGAGCATCTTGAAAGATGCTCTTTATTTTGTATATAGAAAAATACTAATTCGTGTAGTAATTATGTTTACAAAAAGAATGTTACTCAGTCATCTGATTTCTTTATTTAGAGTAAACAGGGAATCTTTGATGTGGGAGGAATGACTTGGAAAAGAGTTGTATCGCTAATACATGTGCATGGATACAATTATAAACGAAGAGGTAGTTTTTGTATGAACTCGTAGGTATAAGGAGCGCGTGTTTTTAAAGTTTCATGGGTAGAACTATTCAAGTAATAGTAGGCATAGGCTTCAGCAAAATATTCCTCTGGATAGTAGTAATAGGAACTGTTGGAAAAGGAATTATATTCACGACTATGAATTCTTAAGAATTCTTGTGAATAGCTAATGTTTTGGAATACATAACGATCAATAGCGTGAGCTGTTTCGTGTAATTCAAGATTGATTGAAGTATGCATATTACTGTAATTACTATATCCTATACGAGCAACAACAGGATTCCCGCCAATACCTGGAACAGAGTCCCAGGTATAGCCTGTACCTTCCCAGCCTCTAGGGATTTGTCCTCTTAAATAAGAATATTCGGGTAAATAAGTGATTGGAAAGTTAATGAGTTTAATACGAATATTTTTATGGTAAAGAGCATATAGAGTTTTGCTATCAATGTTGCTAATACGCTGTATCATATTGGTGGCTTCTTGTTGATTATAGTTGCCGGAAGTTTGGACGATGATAAGTTGTTGAGGAAGATTCGCCGGTGATGGTGTGTGCAGTTTTAGGAAACCCGGAAGGGTGGATGGAAAGAAAGGAGAGGTAGAGACAGAGGGATTCGTTGTATTTTTATCAGAAATGATAGGTTGTCCTTTTTGAGCGCTCACACTAATCGAGGGTATAATTAGGAATAATGAGAAATATAAGACAGTTAAGAGCAATTTTTTGAATTTCATAGTTATTCATCCTTTGAAAGTAATTTATATCCATAGTATTATATTATAAAGTTTAGATAATGGTGATAGGAATGTAATCGTTATTTTTATATGTAAAGAGGAAAAGAAAAAATAGGGATGAAGTTATTGGAGAATTATAGTTTTTTCGTATGTTCTCACACAATGCTAATGTGCAAGATAAGTCTATAGCTTGCTATAAAAAAGAGAGCTACATGGTCTGTATAAGACAAGTCATGTAGCTCTGGAAGTGAGTAGGAGGACAAGTGAGTTTTTACGTCCTCGCAGAAATTTAATTAGGGTATATGTATTTTAACATGCAGGGCTTGTAGTGAGGAGAGAAAAGTGTTCTTTAATAAAGGACAAAAAATAGATAGTTGAATATAGGATTGTATGGTATTTTAAATTAGGTAAATGATGGCGGAAACCACTTTTACAATATATGTATAAGCAGATTTACGGGCATCCATTGTAATTTGGAAGAGCTTTTGCTCTTCTTTCAGCCGCTAAGTTTTAGACATGAATGTATAACCGGGAAAGTTAAACATATATGCTTAGCGGTTGAAAGAGGGGCTAAATAATACATAATGTTAGATTAAGTTTTTAGGGTAATTTTTTAATAATAAGTACTTGCAGTACAAGTTGTACTAGAAGAGAGCGCTTTTATTATTGAGGTGCTTTTTTTTATAGGATTTATAATGAGGTGATGGATGAAGGAGGTCAAAGATGTATGAAGGAATGAAGAATGCAAAGATATAGATGTGTGGTAGGTTAATTTTGGGATAAGGGATACCCATTCGCATTCTTCACCCTTCTGAAAGAAATGTTGGAGGAAAACAGATGAATTGTAACTGCTTACTAAGTTAAGGGTCTGAAATAAACAGTAGACAGCGTCAGTTTTCCAACCATTTTTAGTATATGCAGAAAATGGTTTTTAAAACCAAAAATAATGTGTTGTCTAGAACTTTTTTCTAAGAATGAGCATATAATGAAGCATCGGACAACACTTATTGATAGTGCTTTTCCAAAGACCTTCCTTTCTATATAAATGATGCAAGAGCAGCTATTCCCTTGGTTGCTCTCTTTTTACGTCCATATGTACTTTTATAGAAAGAGGCATAGATATGAAAAATGGGCATATAAAGTATATAGAAAACATATGATAAATTGGTTATTTTTACAAAGTAAGGAGTGGGATACGGATGGACAGTTTGTCTAAAATTATTTTATCAAATAGGAAAGAATATATTGTATCGATTCAGCTTGGTTCCCTCATTGGAAAGACACTTGTAAATGGTGAGGGAGAATTTCTTAATACTTTTGTTGCGTTACCTCATATAGATGTGGAAACAGGAAACGAAATGCAAGTTGCTTTAAATCCGCGGTATATAGTAGCGATTGAAGAGTCTAATATAAGAATGCAACCTCATATACCTTCAGTATTTAGAATTGAAAAAATAAATAAGGATTTAGAGTGAAAGTATCCATTCGGATGCTTTTGTTTATTTTGTAGAAGGTATGTATGAAGTGAATAAAATAAGAACAAGCAATTATAATCAGCACATTCACTTTGATGTTGGGACCAGGTTTTGTAAATGAATAATATCGATAAAAAGAAATTAGAAAGTGTTATTCCGATCTTTAACAAAACGGAAAATGCAACGCTAAAACAAAGAAGAGAAGCGTTGGTTTGTTTACTTGATAGAACAATGGATGAATTTCTGAAAGAATAGTAAAAAAGGAACAGTTACCTCATCAACTGAGGATGATAAGTAACTGTTCAAATAGAGAAACAGAAAGGTTTGATATAACTTGTATATGATATCAAATATGGTTAAGAGATTTTTATTATAACATGAGGAAGATAAAAATGAATGTATAAAAATTCCTTTGCTAAAGGTCAAAAAATATATAAATGTCAAGATGGTTAAAGGTTTTATGCATTGTGGATGTAAAGCAGAATATGTAAAGAATGGAAAAGGAATAAAGAACGACTGTATAATTGTAACAAAAGAAAATATGGTTTAGTTTTAATATGATTTACACAGTACGTTCCTTATCCTTCATGAAGTGACTACACGGATGAAGGATATACATTATTCATACATTTCAAAGGTGTGGAATAGCTAATTGGGGTCATTCAATGTACAAGTCATAGTGCATGTCCTTCATCCACTCTTATTGTTCACTTGTTTTGGTTATGTATACCAAAAAAGGGAATATAAATTAGTAAATGCCCAAATAGTGGTTTAATGGTTAAAATAAGGAGTGGAGAAGATGGTGCAAATGGAAAAAGAGGTACAAAAGAAGATTGATGCGCTTGGTCTGCGTCCTTTGGACGATGCAATTTATCATAGGTACTTTAAAAATCGAACAGTAGTAGGAATTGGTGAACTGCAATTTAAATATTATAAAATGTATGGCCAACAGCCTATGTTCTATTCAATGTCCCATCTTATGGATTCGACAATAGAAGAATTACTAAAAAATGATGAAAAGAATAACAAACAATTCAATCCTTCCTTTTTTATGAGATTAAAAAGAAGGATTGATAGGTGGTTGTTCAGAGGAGTAGTTCGAAAGTAGAGTGATAAAGAGGGAATGAGGGAATATAAAACCAAACAACAGAAGCGTAAGTTCTATGACAGTGGTGAGTGGAAGTGTATACGAGAGCAAGTAAAGAAGAGAGACAATAGTGAGTGTCAGGAATGCAAGCGCAACGGTCACGTTCAAACAGATACCAATGAGTATAGTGAGAGCGCCAAGCGTAAGAAGATACAGCTCGTTGTCCACCATATAAAAGAACTAGAACATCATCCTGAACTTGCGCTTGATATGGATAACCTTGAAACAGTTTGTGTTAATTGTCATAACAAAGAACACGGAAGAATGTACGAAAAGAAACAAAATAAATGGGAACATGATGAAAAGTGGTAAAAATGATTCAGGGATAAGGCCCCCCGGTTCGAAGGTTGGGCTTTTTTTCGTCTAAGGGGCACCGGAGGAGGGGGTTAACTGTCAGGTTGTTTCGGAAATACGCGCGTAAGGGGGGTGGGTAGATGGCTGTTAGTATTGTAAGGGTAAAGGAACAGTTAATGAATAGTATTGATACGACAGATTTAGTTGAAGTTGAAAAGGTGGAACGCTATATTGATCTAGTTAAAGCATTTCGAAAAATTAATAAAACGATAACGAAAGAAGGGGAATCCGTAACAATTAAAAATGGAACCCAAGTTTTCGTTAAGGCCCACCCTCTTATAAGTGAGAGGAATAAAATTAACAGTTCTTTAATTGCGTTAGGGAGAGATATAAAGTTTGTTGTTAAGAATACTATCCCTGATACAGGATATAACAAAAGTGATCTTACATGATTAAGCAAAAATATGTAGAAGAATATATTGAACTTTATCGAAGTGGGAAAGTGAAGTTCAATAAAGAAAGAGAACTGTTAATTGGATATCTAGAAAAATACGTTTTAAATAGAGACGATTTGTATTTTGATGATGAAATGATTGAGGATTGTATTAACTTCGGTGAGAAGTGGTATTTTCCGTTACAATCATTTCAGAAATTCTTAATAGCATTCGTTTTTTTGTTTTATAAGAAAAATGGCCGCGTATTTTATCGGAAATTCCTATGGATGTTAGGACGTGGTGGCGGTAAAAATGGTCTGATATCTGTAATTATTCACTTTTTAATTAGTGAATTGCACGGTATTCCAGAGTATAACATCTCTGTTGTTGCGAATAGTGAGGAACAAGCGAAAACAAGTCCTGACGAAGTGCATAAATGCGTAAAGAAAAATGAGGTTTTACAGAGAGCGTTTAAAACCACATTAACTCAAACTGTTTCAAAGGCTACTGAAAGTATACTAAAGTTTAGAACTTCCAACGGGGATACAAAAGACGGTTTGCGTGATGGTGCAGTTGTATTTGATGAAATACATCAATATGAAAGCAATAAAGATGTCCGCGTCCACATCAGCGGGTTGGGAAAAAAGAAAAATCCGCGCGAATTTTACATTGGTACAGATGGATATGTACGAGATGGATTTTTAGATAAGTTAAAAGAAAAGGCAATGAAAATTTTAAATGGTGAAGCGCGTCCTAATGCTGTATTTCCTTTTATCTGTAAGCTTAATGATGAAAAAGAAGTCGATGATATTGATAATTGGGAAATGGCGAATCCAATGCTATCTCAGCCTTTAAGTGAGTACGCTGAAGGTTTACTTGAAACGATAAAAGAAGAGTATGAGGATTTAGAGGATGATCCAAGTAACAGAGAAGAGTTCATGACAAAGCGAATGAACTTACCTGTTACAAATTTAGAACGATCTGTTGCTAAATGGTCAGAAATTATCGCTACAAATCGTCCATTTCCTGATTTATATAGCCAAGAATGTATTGGAGCGTTGGACTTTGCGAGTATGCGAGACTTTGCTGCATGTGGGCTCTTGTTTAGAAAAAATGGCGATTATATTTTTAAAACACATTCATTTGCGCGTAAGGAATTTGTTGATATTTACTATGGCTATTCAAAAAAAGCTGGTGAATATAAAAAGCAAAAGTTCGCGCCAATTAAAGATTGGGAAGAACAAGGACTGTTAACAGTTGTGGATGAACCAACTATTAATCCTCAGCATATTGTTGATTGGTTTGTAGAAATGCGTGATAATTATGGGCTTAAAAAAATTATAGGAGATAATTTCAGGTTAGAAGCTATAAAACCGTTGTTAATAGCTGAAGGTTTTGAAGTTGAAATTATAAGAAATCCTAAAGCGATTCATAGCTTATTAGCGCCGCGAATTGAAATGGCCTTTGCGAATAAACAAATTGTTTTTGATGATAATCCTCTTATGCGTTGGTATACACAAAACGTATTGGTTGTTATTAAAAATGATGGAAATAAAGTATACGAAAAGAAAGAGCCTGTTCGTAGAAAAACTGATGGATTCCAGTGTTTTGTCCATGCTCTTTATAGGGCTGATGAGATACGAGAATCAACAGAATCCCTAATAGGCGATATTAAATTCTAATACAGGGGGTGATGACAATTGGATGGATCAGTGATGTTTTAAACAAAAATAAGGAAATTGCATTTATGTTTGATGTAGACATGTTCATTGATACAGCAAACAGAGTCCACATGAAGCGACTGGCGATTGATACCTGTATATCCTTTTTAGGAAGAACAATTAGTCAATCAGAATTTAGGGTTAAAAATGGTGAAGTATTTGAAAAAAATGAACTTTACTATCGCTTAAATGTTCGACCAAATAAGAATATGACAGCAAGTACATTTTGGGAAAAATTCATTCAGAAGCTTGTTTATGATAATGAGTGTTTAGTTATCCAAGCTGATGATGGTGATCTACTTATTGCTGATGATTTTGAACATAACGAATATGCCGTGTTTGAAGATACTTTTACGAATGTCACAGTAAAAGATTATCAGTTTAAAAGAAGTTTTAAACAAAGTGAAGTTATTCATTTGAGATATCGAAATGATAAGTTATCACCACTTATTGATGGACTCTTTGCGGACTATGGTGACTTATTTGGAAGAATTTTAAGTTCTCAGAAACGAAAAAATCAAATTCGTGGCACAGTTGATATGGATATGATTGGTGCTAAAACACAAGAACAGGTCGATAAGTTACAAAAATTTATAGATGACATGTATCAAGCAATCGGTAAGAAAGATATTGCTATTGTTCCGCAACAAAAAGGGATTGAGTACAAAGAAGTTTATAATGGTTCTGCTAACGGCCCTAGTGTGGAGGAAATAAATAAAGTAACGAATGGTTTTTTAAATCAAGTAGCAATGGCGATGGGAATATCTACAGCTTTAATATATGGCGAAATGGCTGATGTTGAGAAGCAAACGAAAAACTACATGAATTTCACAGTAAAACCTTTGTTAAAAAAGATTTCTGATGAAGTAAACGTTAAATTCTTTGAAATGAATGAGTATCTTGAAGGGCAAAGGGTTGAGGTTAAATCTATTTCTTATCAGACTATATTTGAGCTTGCGGAAAGTATCGATAAGCTCATTTCTTCAGGTGCTTTTAAAGGTAATGAAGTGAGATTAGAAGCTGGTTATGAAGTTTCTGATGATCCAAACTTAAATAAACATTACATTACGAAAAACTACGCTGAAATGAACGCTGGAGAAGGAGGTGAGAATACAAATGACGGTGAAAATTGACGTGAAAGGACCAATAATTTCAAATGATGAAGCTTGGATTTATGATTGGTTTGAAATGGATGCTGCAAGCCCAGGTGAAATTTCAAAAGAACTAACTAATGCCAACGGTGAGGATTTAATTGTATCGATTAACAGTCCCGGTGGTTATGTGCACGAAGGATCAGAAATTTATACAGCGCTGAAAAATTATCCTGGTCATGTGGAAGTTCAAATTGTCGGTTTGGCTGCAAGTGCAGCTTCTGTTATTGCGATGGCTGGTGATAAAGTCCGAATTTCACCTACAGCACAAATTATGATTCACAATGCTTCTATGTGGAATGGTGGAGATCATCGTGATATGGAAAAAGCTGCTGAAATGTTGAAAACGACTGATCGAGCAATTGTAAACGCCTATATCATTAAAAGTGGTAAATCAGAAGAGGAACTACTTCATATGATGGCTGAAGAAACTTGGATGGGTCCACAACAAGCATTAGAAAATAATTTTGTGGATGAAATCATGTTTATGGATAATCAGGTTAAAATGACAGCGTCAGCTTCTACTGCTGCCATGCTTCCACAAAAGGTAATCGATGGTTTTAGAAATGGAACAATGAACAAAAGCCAAGGGATTACAAAAGAAGATTTAAATGCAGCGTTATCAGGTTTGAAAAATGAAATTCTGAATGATTTACAAACAAATACAAATCCAAAAGAGCCTATTCAAAAGCCTGTTCATACAAAACAGAATTTGAGTACGCTCTTTTTAACTTTAGGAGGAAAATAAAATATGGTTATTAAGTTTAATAATTTTGAAGAGAAGAAACTAGCTTTCGCGAAAGCAACACAAGAAGGTACAGCGGAAGAACAATCAGCAGCGTTAAATTCCATGATTGAAGCACTTGCTACCGATGTTCGTTCAGATATTTTAAATCAAGTGAATGAATCAATGGTAGATCGTTCTATTATGCAATCTCGCGGTGCTAATGTACTAACAAGTGAAGAAATGAAGTTCTTTAATGCCGTTGTTGAAGAGGGTGGCTTTAAATCTACTGAAACTTTACCTAAAACAACACAAGAGAGAATTTTTGATGATTTAGTTCAAGGTCATCCGTTGCTAGAGCATATCGGTTTAGAGAATTTAGGAGCCGTGACAGAATTTATTTATGGAGATCCAGAGGGCGCAGCTGTATGGGGACCTTTATTTGGTGATATTAAAGGGCAATTAAATGCTACATTCCGAAAAGAATCTATTACTCAACTGAAATTAACGGCATTTATTCCATTAGCGAATGATATGTTGAAGCTTGGTCCAGTATGGGTGGAACGATATGTTCGTACTATGATTACAGAAGCAATGTCAGTAGGTTTAGAACGTGGTTTTGTAGCTGGTACGGGTAAAAATGAACCTATTGGATTATTAAAGGACACTAGTGGAAGTGTTACGAATGGAGTATACCCAGATAAAAAAGTTGCTGGAACTTTAACTTTTGAGCCTGGTCGCAAAACAATTAATGAATTAAAAGGCGTGGTCAAATTATTGGCTAAAAAATTAAACCCTGATGGTAAAACAGATGCAGATCGACCAAAAAATATTGCTGGTAAAGTAGTTATGGTAACAAATCCATTTGATACTTTTGATATTCAAGCAAATGCTACGATTCAAAATGCGGCAGGTGTATATGTAACGAGTTTACCTTTTAATCCAATCCCAACAGAATCTGTATTTGTACCTCAAGGACAAGTGGTTTTCTTTGTTAAAGGGGAATACATTGCAGCGATGGGTGGAACAGAGCCAATCAAGAAGTATGAAGAAACATTAGCTTTAGAAGATGCAACTGTTTATATTGCTAAACAATATGCAACAGGTAAACCGAAGGATAAATACACTTCACAAGTTTACACTTTAAAGCTTGAAGAAGTAACCCCACCAACACAAGGGTGATGTGAATGGAAACAGTAATTTTAAATGAAATATTACAGCAATTTAAAGATAGGATGCACTTAGGGGATGAGGAAGATGATAACCTAAAGCGCATCCTTTCTACGTCTAACAAGGCATTACTTAGGGTTTGTGGGAATTATGATTTAAATAAAGATGAGGAGTTCAAAGAATTAGTCTTTGAACGTTCTCGTTATGTTTATAACGATGCATTAGAGTATTTTGAAAAGAATTTTTTAAGTCAGATTAATAGTTTAGGTATCGATAAAGCATTAGAAGAAATTAAATTGGACGGTGATTAATATGCGTCCTTTTCAGTATAAAAAACCACTGAATACAGGTGATTGTAGAAATCGAATTATCATTGAGCAACCTGAAGTAATAAAAGATGATTTGAATCAAGAAGTTGAAACAGGTAATTGGCAAGAAGTAAAAAAAGCATGGGCAATGATAAAAACGGTAAAAGGTTCGGAGTATATTGAAGCTTCGGCATCACAATCTACACGAATTTATCGGTTTGTGATGCCTTATACAGCAGGTATTACAGAATTAATGCGAATCAATATGAAAGGTCGTATCTTTGATATTATCGAACCGCCAATGAATGATGATGAAATGTATCAAACATTGACTATTATCGCAAAGGAGCATATTTGATATGAATGATTTTGCGAGCGAACTTGCTAGAGAATTGCAAAGATATGCAAATGTTGTGGAAGAAGAATTACTGACAGCGCAAGAAGACGTTGCTGATGTTGCTGTAGAAAAATTAAAGCAAGGTAGTCCTAAAAAAACAGGGGCATATCGTAAAGGATGGCGTAAGAAAAAAGAAGGTAATAGTGTTGTCGTCCACAATTCACAAGGACAATTAACGCATCTTTTAGAAAATGGACATGCGAAAGTTGGAGGTGGGCGTGTTCCGGCTCAAGTGCATATTCGTCCAGTTGAAGAGTATGTAATTAATGAATTGCCAAGACGTATCGAGAGGGCAATTCCAGAATGACATTAGGTGAATTAACAAAAATCCTTGAAGCTACAGGTTATCCTGTGGCTTATTCGCATTTTACAGCAACGCCAGGTAAGACAGTACCAGCGCCACCTTATATTTGTTTCCTTGTGCATGGATCAGCAAATTTAATGGCTGATAACAAGGTGTATCACAAGGTAAATGATTTAAATATAGAGCTTTATACAACTAAAAAAGATTTAGTTGCAGAAGCCAAACTTGAAAAAGTCCTAGACAATCATGATATTCCTTATGACTCGTATGGGACTTTTATTGAATCTGAGAAATTATTTCAAAAAATATATGAAACGAGGTTGATGTAAATGAATGAAAACAAAGTAACATTCGGTTTGAAAAATGTACATTACGTGCCATTTGATATTAAAGATTTCTTAGTTACATTTGGGACACCAATTCCATTACCTGGTGGAGTGGAACTAACTTTTGAGCCACGCGGTGATTTAATTGAATTCTATGCAGATGACATGCTTTATTACGCGGCAAGTAATAACCAAGGTTACGATGGAACATTAAGTATTGCTACTATCCCAGAAAAATTTGCTATCGATGCACTGGGTGAGGAATTAGATGAAACGGATGGCGTATTAAATGAATTAGCTGATGCAAAAGGAAAACCGTTCGCTTTATTATTTGAGTTTGATGGTGACGTGAACGCAACTCGACATGTTATGTATAACTGTTCAGCAAGTCGTCCAACACTTGCATCCAAAACAAAAACAAGTTCGGCTGAACCAAATACAAATGAACTGAAGTTTGTTTCTAGCCCAATTGTTTTAGTACCCGGTGGAAGACCAATGGTAAAAACGAAAACGACTGCTAAAACAACACAAGCAATTTATAACGACTGGTACAAAAAAGTATATGTAAAAACACCAGTAGCACCAAAAGGAGCGTAATTATAAATGGAAAAGACAATTACTATAGATGGAAAACAAGTTCGATTAAAAAGTACAGCAGCAACCGTTAAACGATATAAAGCACAATTTAGACGTGATTTATTTGCAGACATGCTCAAATTAGGAGTTATTGCTCCTTCAAATCCTCAAGCTGGCGCTACTATTGATTTAGCAAATGCGGATTTAAGTAAAGTAGATTTTGAGGTTGTATATGATTTAGTTTGGTTATATGCAAAAACAGCAAATCCAGAAATAGCTGAACCGATTACTTGGTTAGATGGTTTTGATGAATTCCCTATCTCTGAAATCCTTCCAGAAATTATGGATATGATTCAAAGTACGATGGGCGCAAAAAAAAAATAAATAAAAGTAATGGTGAGCAAGGAGATTTCAGTGATGAAGAATTAACCACTGATACGTTCCTTGCTCTTTGTTATAAAGCGAAATTAACACATTGGGATTTGGAAATTATGACGATTGGTGATTGTTTTGATTACATTTCTGAATTCGCTGAAATGGAGAATCCAGATAAAGAAAAAGTTAGAAAAGCAAATCAAAAAGACTTCGATTCATTCTAAGAAAGGAGTGAGAAAATGGCAGGAAGAATTAAAGGTATTACGATTGAAATTAATGGTAACACTCAACCGTTACAAAACGCTCTAAAAGATGTTAATAAACAAAGCGATTCTTTAGCTAAAGAATTAAAAGATGTGGAGCGTTTGTTAAAGTTTGATCCTGGTAATGTGGAAGCATTAGCGCAAAAACAACAGTTACTTACACAACAGATTGAGAATACAACGCAAAAGCTAGATAAGTTGAAAGCAGCGGAACAACAAGTACAAGCTCAATTTCAAAACGGTAAAATTTCTGAAGAACAATATCGTGCATTCAGACGTGAAATTGAATTTACAGAAGGATCGCTTAATGGTCTGAAAAATAAACTCGGAAACATGAAAGCTGAACAAGAGAATGTAGCGAGTTCTACAAGGCAATTAGAAACATTGTTTAGAGCTACAGGAAAAAGCGTTGATGATTTTTCAGGCGCATTAGGTAATCGTCTTGTACATGCAATTAAAAGTGGATCGGCTACAAGTCGACAGTTAGAACAAGCAATCGGTCTGATTGGTCGTGAAGCTTTAGGAACTGAAGCTGATATTGAAAAGTTACAACGTGCGCTACGATCTGTCGATGCTGGAAATTCAATTCAACAAGTTCGAAATGAGCTGAGAGATTTACAACAAGAAGCTGAGAGAACAGAGAAGAAGTTTGAAGGGCTCCAAGTAGGACTTGAAAACGTCATTGGTGGAATGGCAGCTGGTGGCGGTATTGCTAGTGCAGTTGAAAAAGCAATGGATATGTCGAAATTGAAAACTAAGATTGATATCACTTTTGATGTCCCAGAGTCTTCGAAAAAATCAGTGGAAGAAGCGATTAGAGGTGTTAGTACCTATGGTATTGACGCTGAAGAAGCATTAGAAGGTGTTCGCCGACAATGGGCATTAAATAAGGATGCTTCTGATGAAACAAATGCCGCTGTGGTTAAAGGGGCAGCGACAATTGCAGCATCCTATGCTGGAATTGATTTTAATGAACTTATACAAGAAACCAATGAGATTGGTGCAACCTTAGGCATTACGAACGAGGAAGCATTGGGATTAGTTAATACATTATTAAAAACAGGATTTCCACCAGAACAATTAGATATTATCGCAGAATATGGGGATCAGATGGTTCAAGCTGGGTTTTCGGCTAAAGAAGTCCAAGGAATCATGTCAGCAGGAGTAGATACTAAAAGTTGGAATATTGATAACCTATTGGATAAATGATTGTCCCTATGAGTGGCGACATGCATAGAAAACTCCTTTAATTCAGTGGAACTCTCAAAAGAGACAATACTGAGCGAAGCCTTTAACAAAGGAACGTGCAACGACTAGCTGAAAAGCGTAGGGTGTAAGCTGATGACATCCGAAATGGGGAGCATCTTATATAAAAGATGATGATATAGTCTGGTCTGTATAGTGATGTACAGAAGTTCATAAGAGAACTGGCAGGATGTTGCGAATCCTGTTGAACATATCGGGTGTAAAAGAAGGTCGTATTAAAATGGCCGAATTTGGTGCGGGTGTAGATAAATCTATGCAAGCGGTTTTAGATAAAACAAAAATCTCGGCGGATCAGTTTGAAAAATGGGGTCAGGCAATTGCTGGCGGTGGTGAAAATGGACAAAAGGCTATGCTTGAGGCAACTAAGGCTTTAGCTGGTGTTGAAAATGCAACAGACAGAAATGCACTTGGCACGAAGATGTTCGGTACTCTTTGGGAAGACCAAGGGAAGAAAATCATCGATACCATTTTGAAAGCGGAAGGTAAACAAGTCGATTTAAAAAAAGGAGTAGAAGACTTACAAGGTGCTACTTCTAAAATAGATGCATCTCCAGCGGTTAAATTTCAACAAGCAATGCAAGATTTACAAGTTGCTCTTCAGCCTGTTCTTGCAGTTATAGCAGATCTTGTCTCTAAATTCGCTGAATGGATTTCTAATAATCCTGAATTAGCAGCAACGTTAACAGCGATTTCTGTTGCTATTGGTGTCATTTCTGGCGCGGTTATGGCTCTTGCTCCGATCGTTATGGCGGTCATGAGTTTGTTTAGTATTGGAGCGGCTGCAGCAGCAGGAATTGTTGCTGGTATTCCTCTTATCATAGCCGCTATAGCAGCTATAGGAATTGCCATCTATAAAAACTGGGATGATATCCAAAAATGGACCATCGAAGTTTGGAATTCCATTATAGAATTTCTAACAGGAATTTGGGAGGGAATATCCCAATGGGCAACTGAAATGTGGGAAAGTATGAGTGAATCTACTTCTTCAGCTTGGAATGCCATTAAAGAATTTTTAACAGAACTATGGAATGGAATCGTGGAGTCTCTATCTGAAACATGGAATTCGATTGTTGAAACGACTACGGAAACATGGAATGCTATCGTGGAGTATTTGACTGGAATTTGGGATGGAGTAATTGAAACACTATCAGAAGTTTGGAATAGTATCAGCCAAACCACTTCTGAAGTGTGGACGGCGATTAGTGAGTTCTTCCAAGAAACTTGGAATGGATTAGTTGCCTTTCTAACTCCTATTTTACAGGGGATTGCTGATTTCTTCTCTATGATTTGGAATGGCATTTCCACAGTGATTCAAACTGTATGGGATTTTATTACTCAATACTTACAAGCAATTTGGACGGCTATTTTATACTTTGCTACGCCAATATTTGAAAGTATCAAGAATTTCATTTCTGAATGTTGGAATACCATTAGTTCTACTACAAGTTTTGTATGGGAAACAATTAAGAATTTCTTAGTTTCCTGTTGGAATGGACTTGTAGCGTTTGTTATGCCGATTTTTGAAAAAATCAAGTCCTGGATTATTGCTGTGTGGGATACAATCAGTTCAGCAACGATGTCTGTATGGAATGCTGTTAAGAATTTCTTACAATCATGCTGGAACGGGTTAGTAGCTTTTGTAACGCCAATATTCACCTCAATAAAAGATTGGATTGTGAATACATGGAATACGATTAGTTCCACAACAAGTGCAGTGTGGAATACGATTAAAAGCTATCTATCTAGCTTATGGAACGCAATTGTTTCCACAGCAAGTTCTGTATTCAATAGCATCAAAGAAGCCATTTCAACGGTTTGGAACATGATTAGTAGCACAAGCAGTAGTATTTGGAATGGTATTAAATCTACACTTTCAAACATTTGGGAAGGTATAAAGTCAACCGCATCTTCTGTCTGGAATGGATTAAAAGAAGCCATTATGATTCCTGTTCGTTGGGTGACAAATGCGGTTAGTGGAGCATTTGAAGGCATGAAATCAGCAGTATTAGGCGTATGGGATGGTATTAAAAGTGGTATTCGTACAGCTATCAATGGAATTATTCGTATCATAAATAAATTTATAGATGGCTTTAATACACCAGCAGAATTATTAAACAATATACCAGGAGTTAGCGCGCCGACTATCCCACATGTACCTATGCTTGCTAAAGGCGGGAAGCCTGTCGGTGATGGCTCTTTCATAACTGGTGAAGCTGGTCCTGAGCTCTTTACTAAGAGAGGGAATTCAATTACAGTTACGCCGTTATCTTCAAAAGAAAGATCTCTCGGTATCACTGGAACTATGAATCAACTAATGAGTGATATGAGCCGGATGATGGCTAGTTCAATGAGTCAATTATCAGGGTTAAAGAGTGTTATGAGTGGTGTGTATGGAAGTATGTCAAATAGTAGACAAGCTATGGCAGCTGGTGTTGCGAATCAAGTGATTAATTATTCTTCAGGATCACCTGGCGGTGGAGTCATTCCAATGCTTGGTGGGGATTTAGTTATTGAAGTGCCTGTTAATTTAGAAGGGAGAGACGTGGCACGCGGTACTTATCGCTATACAACCGAATATCAAGAAAGAGAAGCAAAAAGAAACTCAGACTTTTAGGTTTGGGTTTCTTTTATAAAGAAATGAGGTGTCAAAATGAGCTCTTTCAAATTTAACAATGAACGTAAAAATTATATTCAAATTGCAAAAGGTTGGAAAAGATCAACTTGGGCACCATTGAAACGGAATTTTCTAAGTCCCCCAGGATATCCAGGGGCAAGATTATTAAATACACAAACAGAAATGCGTGTTTTATCAATTCCTGTAGGGATCATAGTTCCTGATGATACTGATTTAGAAATGGTAAAAGAAGAAATTGCAAGTTGGTTAATAACGGATCAACCAGTAGAGCTTATTTTTGATGTAGAACCAAATAGAACATATTTAGCGGTTGTGGATGATAGTTTTGATCTAGATGAATTTGTAACACTTGGAATAGGAACTCTTACGTTCATTTGCCCAATGCCATATAAGTTAGGTCCTGTACAAAAGAAAACCTTGGCTATCGCAAATGGTGACTTAAAAACTAGTTTTCTTAATAAAGGTTTTGTAGAGTCAAATCCAATTATTGATATAAAGGTGGGCGCACAGAGTCCTTATCTCGATGTATGGAATGATGATGAATATTTTAGGATGGGTTATCCCGCAGGGGTAAAAACTCGTGTTGTGAAACAAAATGATCGTCTCATATGGGATGAAATGACTAATTTAACCATTTGGGAAGCGATAACTGGAAAAATAGGAATTTATAAAAGTTCAGGGGCTATGAAAGTTTGGCAAGGATACGCTTTTACACCCGATTCGTATGGAACGGGAGCGAATGATGAGTGGCATGGTCCATTTATGAAGAGAACAATTCCTAATACAAGTGGAGTTATTCAAGATTTTAAACTTGATGTACAAATGAATTTTCAGTCTGAACATTGGAACAGAATGGGCAAAACGGTAGTAATGCTTTTAGATGCTAATGACAATGTGATAGTTGAATTAGCAATGGCTGATGAATATATGAGTCATGAAATGACAACAGCACAAGCAATTATTGATCCAGGAAGTTCTAGAAAGTGGATTGCTGACGAGATGGGCATGTACTCTGATACATTTAACGACTTTAGAGGACACGTTTCAGTAGCTCGCAGAGGTAAAGAATGGAGCTTCTATTTTGCTAAATATCGTAAGAACACCGAAATAGATGATGCTAGTTTTGTTCGTACATGGCGAGACAATTCTGACAGTAACCCTATGACAGCTAGACCAGTAGCAAAAATAGCTGTAGGGTGTATTGCTTATGGTGCAAATCCGCCAGTTGATGTCGCGTTTATTGAAGATGTTAAGTTTTGGAAGATTAATACTTTAACAATAGACGAGACTCCTTATATTTTTGATATAGGAGACAAAATACAGATAGATACAGAAAGATCATTAGTAACAATAAACGGTACAAATGCAATTGCATTAAAAGATATATTTAGTTCATTCCCTGTTATAAAGCGAGGGCAAAATGCAGTCATAATACGACCAGCTAATGTAGGAATAGCGGAATTAACGTATAGGGAGCGGTTTAGATGAGAACACCAAGTGGAGACTTACATGTCGTTGATTTTAAAACAAATCAAATCGTTTCAGATATACAGCCTAAAGACTATTGGGATGACAAACGACATTGGGAAATCAAAAATAATATCGATACTCTAGAGTTTAGGGTATTTGAAAATACAGATCATGCAGCAATACTTGTACAACAAAATTTAGTGCTAAAGGAAGTACGTGGTGGTAGAATCGTTCCTTATGTCATTACAGAAACGGAAAAAGATTCTAAAGATAGATCATTAATGGTTTATGCATCTGGTGAATGGATTCAGCTTGCTAAAGCAGGAATTATTGAACCACAAAAATTAGAAAGTAAAACATTGAAACAATGTATGGAAATAGCTCTTAAAGGGACGAAGTGGACAATAGGTAAAACCGAACATGATGGAGCGCATTCAATGGTAATTGAAGAATTTACAGATCCATTGGATTTACTTAAGAAAATTGCCGCTTCATTTGAATTAGAACTTCAATATCGTGCTGAAGTTGTTGGTTCTAAAATCGTTGGACGCTATGTGGATATGGCTCAGAAACGAGGAAGAGATACAAGAAAAGAAGTAACTTTTGGTAAAGATTTAATAGGAATTAAACGTATTGAGAACTCTCAAAGCATTTGTACAGCTTTATTAGGTTTTGTAAAAAAAGAAAATGGGGAATTCATTACAATCTCACCCATAAATAAGGGGGTTCCTTATCTTGTAGATGATGCAGCTTACCAACGCTGGAATGAGAACGGAAAACATAAATTCGCTTTCTACACTCCACAAACAGACGATCAAAATATGTCTCCTGAGAGACTTTTGGCTTTAATGAAAACGGAAATGGGTAAGCTTGTGAATGCTTCCGTTTCTTATGGAGTCGATGCACAAAATATAGCAAGAATACCTGGTTTATCACATGAAGAAATCAATGAAGGAGATACAATTCGAATTATAGATGAAGGGTTTACACCTAAGTTGTATCTTGAAGCGCGAGCTATTGCTGGTGATGAATCTTTTAAAGATCCTATACAAGATAACTATGTATTTGGTGATTATCGTGAAATCGTGGATCAAAATGATGAGTTGCGAAGATTATACCAAAAGATACTAAGTTCATTGTATGACAAGGTTCCGCAGGAGTTATTTGACCAATTAAATAATAAAGTAAAGGAACAAAACAAAGACATCATTGATGCTAAAGATAAAGCTGATCAGGCTCAAAAAGAAAGTCAAACAGCAAAAGATTTGGCAGAAACAACACAGAAATATATGGAGCAAAACATGGTTGATATTATCGAACAACCAACGGCTCCTACTGAGAATTTACGTGATGGAAAAACTTTGTGGATAGATAGTTCTGATCCTGAAAATAAGGTGCAGAAACTTTGGAAAGGTGGTCAATGGCAAAGGGTTACTCCAGATACAGGACCATTAAAGCAAAGTATTAAAGAGGTTAAGGAAGATATTGAAACAGCTAAAACAGAATTGAATCAAAAGGTTCAAAGTGTGGAAGGTAAAGCGCAAGAAATAGCTGGACAAATAGTGGATGTTCAAAAGCAAGTTAATGGAAAAGTGGATCAAACATGGATTCATACACAGTTAAAAGATAAAGCTGATAAATCTGGAGTGTTTACAAAAGAGGAAATTAACAATGGATTTATTGGTAAACAAATCTATGAAACTGATAAGAATGGTAACGTTAAAAAGTTCCAAGATATTAACACATCTATGAGTCAAACAAATGAGGCTCTTAAACAAAAAGCAGAGAAATCTGAGCTAACGAAAACGAATGAAGGCTTGTCACAGTTGGAGCAGAAGACAAACGAGATTAAGACAACAGCTGAGGGGACGAAACAGACTCTTACAGAACTTAAAACGCAAGTAGATAATACAAAACTAGATGGACGAAATTCGCTTAAAAACTCTAATTTTTCTAGTTATATTGTTAATGATTCTATAAGTTGGGACAAATCGTTAAATGGGAACCTTCAGGCATCTGGTTGGGGAAGTGGGTATAACGGTGGTGTAGCAGATCCAACAAAAGGTTATCATGCCCATCTAGATATAACTACTTTCGGTTATCCAGTTGTAGCGTTTATTAACAAAAACAGTATCATCGGTCAAAAAAATAGATGGATGGGTATAGCTGAAGATGTGGTTGCAGAATTTGCGAGAAATAATGTCGCGGGTAAAGAAATTACTATTAGTATGGATATTTGGTCAGATACAAAAGGTTTCCGTATAAACGGTGGTTTACATCATTTCATTGAAGGTAA
Organism: Bacillus sp. FG16; assembly: GCF_057809515.1. Taxonomy (NCBI): domain Bacteria; kingdom Bacillati; phylum Bacillota; class Bacilli; order Caryophanales; family Bacillaceae; genus Bacillus; species Bacillus sp. FG16. Next base: position 2,309 of record NZ_JBMDKC010000091.1, on the reverse strand, counting down.
CACAGCACAAAGCTTTCACAGTGGTCAGTATGTGTTTAACGTAAGTGAAGTTAATAGATGGGAACGCTATACGTTTACCATGAAACTTCATGGAAAATTTGACGGTACTAAAGTTTCTAGATTGTATATATATGGTGGCGAAGGTATTGAAGGTACAGCGTATGTAAAAAACGTCAAACTTGAATTAGCTAACGTTGCTACAGCATGGACACCAGCACCAGAAGATCAAGTAACAACAACTGATTTTACTAAAAAGACGGTAGAAATTGAGACGACTATTAAAGGGATTAACACTACGGTTTCTAATGTTCAAAACGAACAAGGAAAGCTTACGGAACGTATGACGAAATCAGAGCAAACCGCAGATGGATTTAAAACTTCTATTGAATCGTTAACTAAAAAAGATACTGAAATTAGTAATAAATTAAATACGGTTGAATCGACTGTGGAAGGTACGAAACAGACGATTTCTGATGTACAACAAACAACAAGTGAGCTTAAGAAAACAACAACTGAAATTAAAGAAGAAGCAGGAAAAGTCACCGAGAAGTTGAGTAGTGTGGAGAAAAAGTTTGATGATATGAAGATTGGCGGACGTAACATTCTGTTAAGTACAGGTGGCACACTTAAATCTGACACAGGAACAACAGTGTCTAATATAGTAAATAAGTTATTTAAAATTGTGCCGGATGGTTTATCGATGCTACAAGGGCAGCAGTTTACTATTAGCTTTAAAGCAAGAACTATTGGATATGAAAAGGGAACACCGAATCCATGGGCTGGGGTAGAAGTGTGGATAAAGTATAAAGATGGTGAACAATTATGGCCTGGTGTTCGTTGCGAAAGTGATGTTAACGCAAATCAAGAATGGAAAACATATTCCTTTACTTATAATCTTAAAGATAAAGCAATTGAGGTTTTCAATCCGCAAACGCTATTACGTAATGTTAAAGGCATGATCGAATTAAAAGAATGGCAAATTGAAATTGGAAATAAAGCAACAGACTATAAACCAGCAGCAGAAGATCAAGTAACAACCGATGAATTCACGAAGAAAACAACCGAAATCGAAAAAAGTGTGGATGGTGTAAAAACTACTGTATCAACTGTTCAAAAAGACCAAGGTGCAATGCAAACTACCTTGAATCAAGTTAAACAAACAACGGATTCTAATTCACAAACCATTACAACTCTATCTCAAACACAAGGCAAACAAGGAGAAATTGTACAACAAAACACGAGTGATATCACACAGTTGAATAATCAAATCAAATCCAAAGTAACAGATACTCAAATGCAAGAGTATGTGGGTAGATTAGGAAGTACGAACTTACTATTTAATGCTGCATTTGAAGACCGAGTAATAAACTCTACTACAGGAGTTGTAACGAGTAGAAAACCGAGTATTTCTAAATGGAGTGTCGGTCCAAACGGCAGTAACTTTACAGCTGTACCAGAAACAGCGAGAAACCATGACAGTATGAATTCCGTTAAATTAGAATCGTCCGGGCAGACAGTAGACAGAAATGCAGCGTTCTATCAATCATTACCTGTATCTCCTAACTCCGGTGATTATGTGTTATCTGCATGGTTCTACACAGATGCAGTTGCTACGATAGATAATACAGCATTTGTAATGATTGAATTTTACAATGGTTCTACTTGGGTTACGAATAAAGTTGTACAACTTGTACCGTTACTGACTAATGGATCATGGAAATTTATTAGTGTAACTATGCCGGCTCCTGCATCAGGTGTTACTATGATACGTTTCATGGTAGTTATTAGAAAAAACGGTAGACTGTGGGTATCGCAACCACAACTACAACAAGGTATTACACCTTCTAGTTTCATGGAGAATCCGAAAGACTATGCTAACTATGACCAACTTGTAGGCGAAATCGGAAAGAAAGTGGCTACTTCTGATTTTGATAGTAAAGTTTCTAAAATGGAAACAACGATCAATCAGCAATCTAATCGTATTGACTTAAAGGCTGAGAAAAATGATGTTTATACGAAAACAGAAGCAAACGGTCAATTTGGAAGTAAGGCTTTAGTGGATTCGCATACTTCTCAGTTATCTGTAATGAGTAATGAAATTAATGCTACAGTCAAAAAGGGCAATATTATCTCATCTATCAATCAAACTGCAGAACAAATTCAAGTCCAGGCTAATAAAATCAACCTTGTAGGATACGTTACAGCCGAACATCTTAAAGGGGATGTTTTGGAAGGGATGAATATTAGGACTTCCCGGCAATCGAATGACCCTAGATGGGTAGAGATAATGAAATCTAATGTTCGATTAA
>NZ_JBMDKC010000090.1:0-22965 GCF_057809515.1 Bacillus sp. FG16 | reverse complement strand
TCAAAATGATTCCAGAATGTTGGGAACCCCTAAAGGGTTTCCCAACACTCTGAAAGAAAGGCATTTGCCTTTCTTTTTTTATGTAAAAATGGCGTAAGTACTCTGTGTTGACTTGCTTGAAGTACTGAAAATTTGGTATCATCAATAGTATTGTAGATTGAACGATATATTATGGAGGTGGCCTAGCCGTGTCAAGAATTTCCGTTGAGAATGTAAAGCACGTAGCACATTTAGCACGTCTTGCAATTACTGATCAAGAAGCAGAAAAATTTCAAAAACAACTAGATGCAATTGTTACATTTGCAGAACAGTTAAATGAATTAGATACAACAGATGTAAAACCAACAACTCATGTATTAACGATGAAAAATGTTATGCGTGAAGATGTAGCAGAAAAAGGTTTACCAGTCGAAGAAGTATTAAAAAATGCACCGGATCACAAAGATAATCAAATCCGTGTTCCAGCAGTATTAGAATAGAGGAGGGGAATTTCGATGTCATTATTTGATCATTCGGTATCAGAGTTACATAAGAAATTAAACAACAAAGAAATTTCCGTTACGGATTTAGTAGAAGAATCTTACAAACGTATTGCGGATGTTGAAGATAACGTAAAAGCTTTTCTTACATTAGATGAAGAAAATGCACGCGCGAAAGCGAAAGAATTAGATGCAAAGATTGGTGCTGAAGATAATGGTTTATTATTCGGTATGCCAATTGGTGTAAAAGATAACATTGTAACTAACGGTCTTCGTACAACTTGTGCGAGCAAAATGTTAGCAAACTTCGATCCAATTTATGATGCGACAGTTGTGCAAAAGCTAAAAGCTACTGACACAATTACAATCGGTAAATTAAACATGGACGAGTTCGCAATGGGTTCTTCAAATGAAAACTCAGGATTCTACGCTACGAAAAATCCATGGAACTTAGATTACGTTCCGGGCGGATCTAGTGGTGGTTCTGCAGCAGCTGTAGCAGCAGGAGAAGTACTATTCTCTCTAGGTTCTGATACGGGTGGTTCTATCCGTCAGCCAGCTGCATATTGCGGTGTTGTAGGTTTAAAACCAACTTACGGACGCGTATCTCGTTACGGATTAGTAGCATTCGCATCTTCACTTGACCAAATCGGACCGATTACACGTACAGTAGAAGACAATGCATACTTATTACAAGCTATTTCAGGTATTGACCGCATGGATGCAACTTCTGCAAATGTTGAAGTTGGAAACTATTTAGCTGGTTTAACAGGCGATGTTAAAGGTTTACGCATTGCTGTACCGAAAGAATACTTAGGCGAAGGTGTTGGCGAAGAAGCTCGTGAGTCAGTACTAGCTGCTTTAAAAGTATTAGAAGGTATGGGCGCAACTTGGGAGGAAGTATCTCTTCCGCACTCTAAATACGCTCTAGCAACGTATTACTTACTATCTTCTTCTGAAGCATCTGCTAACCTTTCACGCTTTGATGGCGTGCGTTACGGTGTTCGTTCTGATAATGTAAATAACTTATTAGATCTTTACAAAAACACACGTAGTGAAGGTTTCGGTGATGAAGTTAAACGTCGTATTATGCTTGGTACATTTGCTCTTAGCTCTGGTTACTATGATGCATATTACAAAAAAGCACAACAAGTACGTACATTAATTAAGAACGACTTTGAAAATGTATTTGCTAACTATGATGTTATTATTGGACCAACAACACCAACTCCGGCATTTAAAGTGGGAGAAAAAGTTGACGATCCAATGACAATGTATGCAAATGACATTTTAACAATCCCAGTAAACTTAGCGGGTGTTCCAGCGATTTCAGTTCCATGTGGATTTGGTGCTAACAACATGCCACTTGGTCTACAAATCATTGGTAAACACTTCGATGAAGCGACAATTTACCGCGTTGCACATGCGTTTGAGCAAGCAACAGACTATCATACAAAAAAAGCAAGTCTGTAAGGAGGCGAGCATAGATGAATTTAGAAACAATTATTGGTTTAGAGGTTCACGTTGAGTTAAAAACAAATTCGAAAATTTTCTCTGCGAGTCCAACAGAATTCGGAGCGGAGCCAAATACACAAACAAGTGTAATTGACTTAGGATACCCAGGGGTGCTTCCTACTTTAAATAAAGAAGCAGTTAACTTTGCAATGAAAGCTGCAATGGCATTAAACTGTGAAATCGCAACGGAAACAAAGTTTGACCGTAAAAACTATTTCTATCCAGATAACCCGAAAGCTTACCAAATCTCTCAATTTGATAAGCCAATTGGTGAAAATGGTTGGATTGAAATCGAAGTAGACGGTAAAAAGAAACGTATCGGTATTACACGTCTTCATTTAGAAGAAGATGCTGGTAAATCAACGCATACAGCTGATGGTTCATTAGTAGACTACAACCGTCAAGGTATGCCTTTAATCGAGATCGTATCTGAGCCAGATATGCGTACGCCAGAAGAAGCATATGCATACTTAGAGAAGTTAAAATCAATCATTCAATACACTGGTGTATCTGATTGTAAGATGGAAGAAGGTTCCTTGCGTTGTGATGCGAACATTTCTCTTCGTCCAGTTGGACAAGAGAAGTTCGGTACAAAAGCGGAACTGAAAAACTTAAACTCATTCACTTACGTACAAAAAGGTCTTGAGCATGAGCAAGTGCGCCAAGAAAAAGAACTGTTATCTGGTGGTATCATCCAACAAGAAACACGTCGTTATGATGAAGCAACGAAGAAAACAATCTTAATGCGTGTGAAAGAAGGATCTGACGATTACCGTTATTTCCCGGAGCCAGACTTAGTTGAACTTTACATCGACGATGAGTGGAAAGAAGCAGTTCGTGCCTCTATTCCAGAACTTCCAGATGCGCGTAAAGCTCGCTACGTTGCAGAAATTGGCTTACCAGCTTATGATGCACACGTATTAACATTAACGAAAGAAATGTCTGATTTCTTTGAAGCAACTGTTGCAGGCGGTGCTGATGCGAAATTAACATCGAACTGGTTAATGGGTGAAGTACTTGCATACTTAAACAAACAACAAAAAGAATTAAAAGACGTTGCATTAACGCCTGCTGGTTTATCTAAAATGGTTCAATTAATTGAAAAAGGTACAATTTCTTCTAAAATCGCGAAGAAAGTATTTAATGAATTAATTGAAAAAGGTGGAGACCCAGAAGAAATCGTTAAAGCGAAAGGTCTTGTTCAAATTTCTGACGAGGGTACACTTCGTAAAGTTGTAACAGAAATTCTTGATAATAATGAGCAATCTATCGAAGACTTTAAAAACGGTAAAGACCGTGCAATTGGCTTCTTAGTTGGTCAAATTATGAAAGCTACAAAAGGACAAGCCAATCCACCGCTTGTTAACAAAATCTTACTTGAAGAGATTAATAAGCGATAATAGTAGTGACTTTTAAAGATTAAGCAGAAAAACACCCGTACATGGGTGTTTTTCTAGGTTAATCAAACGTTTGTTTAAATGAGACAAAATCGTTTAAACAAACGTTTGATTAACTGTCAAAAGTGGAAAAATGTTTGTATAGCAACTATGGTATGATAGTTGCAAAAAGGTGGGAATAATGATAAATCTAAACATAGAGGTTTTTTTTCATCTCATGAAATAATAGATAGTTATTATTCGTTATATGTAAATTTTTATGGAAGAATGGATAGAAATAAAGTGAAACTTTAATCAGTAGGAGGTTCATCCAAAGCTGATTATTAGCCCAGACCAATCGGGCATTTACTGCCCGCAAATAGCGGGATAAATTTTTGGGTTAAATAAAACAAAACCATTGAAATGAATATTTACTTTTGATGGACTACACGAATCGGGTTCTTACTGCCTGTTTGAGCGGGATAAAAGAAGGATAGCAAGATGAGAGGAGGTAGGCATGGGAATACTGAATAGAAGTTCGGTATGTTCTTTTTCGATACATAAAGAAATTTCCTGTGCTAATAAATGATGAAGCGAGCAAGAATTATTTATAATCCTACTTCTGGGCGTGAGCTATTTAAGAAGAGCTTACCAGAAGTATTACAAAAATTAGAACAAGCTGGCTATGAGACATCTTGTCATGCGACAACGGGCCCTGGAGACGCTACTGTGGCGGCGAGGCAAGCTGCGGATCGTAAGTTTGATGTTGTTATTGCCGCTGGTGGCGACGGTACATTAAATGAAGTAGTAAACGGTTTAGTTGGACATGAATTCCGTCCGAAATTTGGAATTATTCCAGTTGGAACGACAAATGACTTTGCACGTGCGATTGGTGTACCTCGTTCTATTGAAGAGGCAGCAGATATTATTTGCGAAGGAAAAACAGTGCCATTAGACCTTGGTAGAGCGAACGATACATACTTTATTAACATCGCTGGTGGCGGTCGTATTACAGAATTAACATACGAAGTACCGAGTAAGTTAAAGACAGTATTAGGACAACTTGCTTATTACCTAAAAGGTATTGAGATGTTACCATCATTACATCCAACATATGTTGAAATTGAGTATGATGGAAAATTACTACAAGAAGAAATTACGATGTTTTTAATTACGAATACTCGTTCAGTAGGTGGATTTGAAAAGGTAGCACCGTATGCATCTATTAACGATGGGTTATTCGACCTGTTAGTACTGAAAAAAGGTTCTATCGCTGATTTGATTAAAGCAGCAACACAAGCACAACGTGGTGAACATATTAACAACCCAAAAGTGTTATATACACAAGCGAACCGAATTAAAGTACATTCACCAGATAAACTAATGATTAATTTAGATGGTGAGTACGGTGGAGATGCACCGATGGAATTCGAAAATATATATCATTGTTTAGAACTATTTGTTCCTGAACATCAAGAGGATGCCCTGTAAAGGCATCCTTTTTTACTTTGTTAAAACGAATTGTAAATTGGGAGTTAGTTTGATTTTTATGGTATTTTTACAATTCTTTTATTTTACATCCATATTTTATTGATACACTGGAGGAGATAAGAAACGAGAGGTAGGGTGCTATGGAGAAGGTAAAAGCAATACTATTTGATAAAGATGGGACATTAATGGATTTTCATTCAATCTGGATAAAAGTAGCTGAAGAACTTGTAGCTGAATGTATAAGTTTATATCATTTACCAAGTACAATAGGGCAGACCTTATTAGAAGAGATTGGTGTAGAGGGAGAATTTGTTAATCCGAGGAGTGCAATAGCTGCTGGAACAAGCCTTGATGTAGCGAAGGGGCTTTGTAATTATATTGAGTCTGCTAGAGAAGAAGAGATGCATCAGTGGGTAAGTGAGAAGTTATTTTCCCTTATGTATGAGTATCGTTCGCATATGAAAATGACAGCGGATTTACCGAAAGTGTTACAGGCATTAAAAGATAAAGGATTTATATTAGGGGTTGTCACGGCGGACGATTTTGCACCGACAGAATTATTTTTAAAACAATATAAGTTGGAAAACTTTTTTGATTATATTATAGCCTCGGATACATTCCCGGCGCAAAAACCAGATAAAAAGATTATAGAAGTGTTTTGTGAGAAATTTAATTTAGAATCATGTGAGGTTGCGGTTGTTGGAGATACGCCAACTGATTTACATTTAGCCAAAAATGGCGATTGCTATGCAATTGGGGTGCTATCTGGTACGGGAGACCGTCCAACATTAGAACCACTTGCTGATTTAGTGTTAGATTCTGTTGGGGAGTTTATTTCTCAATCGGGTGAGTTTTTCTGGGAGAAAGAAAAGTCTAATGTGTAAGGAAAATAAGTCTATAAAGACTCTTAATGAGTCTTTATAGACTTATTTTTGTGCCTGGATACAAAGAATATAGGATAAATGCTAGAAAAGAAAGTTGGCATACATTTTGCAATAAAAAGAGAAAACAATGTAAAGAAAAGGATGGGGTACGCAATGAACACGAAAAAATTTGCTAAAGTAAATGAACAAATTCCAGGACCGAAAGCGGCATCTTTATTAGAACGCCGTCAAAATATAGTACCAAAAGGAGTAAGTAACGGCATCCCAACGTTTGTACAATCTGCAAATGGTGCTCTTGTAACAGATGTTGATGGCAATCAGTACATTGATTTTGCAGGAGCAATCGGGACAATTAACGTAGGACATTGTCATCCAACGGTTAAAGAAGCGCTCCATAAACAAGTCGATCAATACATTCATACTGGATTTAATGTCATGATGTATGAGCCATATATTGAATTAGCGGAAAAGCTTGCGGCATTGGCACCAGGAAGTTTCGATAAGCAAGTCCTCTTTTTAAATAGTGGTGCAGAAGCAGTTGAGAACGCGGTGAAAATTGCTCGTAAATATACGAAGAGACCTGGTATTATCGCATTTTCTAAGGGTTTCCACGGGCGTACATTAATGACAATGACGATGACAAGTAAAGTGAATCCATATAAATTTGGGTTTGGTCCCTTTGCTCCAGAAGTATATAAAGCGCCATTCCCATACGAATACCGTCGCCCAGAGGGATTAACGGAAGAGCAGTATGATGATTTTATTATTGAAGAGTTTAAGAACTTCTTCATATCGGAAGTAGCGCCAGAAACAATTGCAGCTGTTGTAATGGAACCTGTTCAAGGGGAAGGTGGATTTATCGTCCCAAGTAAGAAATTTGTTCAAGAAGTACGCCGCATTTGTTCAGAGAATGGCATCTTATTTGTAGCGGATGAAATACAAACAGGCTTTAGTCGTACAGGAAAATATTTTGCAATTGATCATTATGATGTCGTTCCAGATTTAATTACAGTGTCTAAATCATTAGGGGCTGGTGTACCGATAAGTGGTGTCATTGGACGTAAAGAAATTATGAATGAGTCTGCACCAGGTGAACTGGGTGGAACGTATGCAGGAAGTCCATTAGGATGTGCGGCTGCATTAGCTGTTCTCGATGTAATAGAAAATGAGAAATTAAATGATAGAGCGATAGAATTAGGAAAAGTCGTAATGAACCGATTCGAAGAGATGAAAAATAAATATCATTGCATCGGTGATGTGCGTGGGTTAGGAGCAATGTGTGCATTTGAGGTCGTTCAAGATCGTAAGACGAAAGCACCTGACAAAACGTTAACGGCTAATCTATGTGCAGAAGCAAATAAGCGTGGGTTACTTTTATTATCAGCAGGAACATATGGAAATGTTATCCGTGTGTTAATGCCTTTAGTTATTACAGATGAGCAACTTGAAGAAGGTTTAACAATAATTGAAGAATCATTGCAAGCTTGTTATGAGCAAACAAACATCGCTCGCGTTTAAAAACTGAAGTATAAATAGCAAACATTCTAGCTGACTCTATATTAAATGCAGAAAATTCACTTTATAATAAAGGTAGTGAAGTGGATCGATGGATTTGAAGTTAGGGGGGGGCTAGGATGGTTGCAGAAAAGGAACGAGTGTTAATGGATTTAAAAGATGTATTTGAATATGCGTTTGACGAAATTTTTGTTACAGATGAGCAAGGGATCGTTGTACGTGTAAATAGTACATGTGAAAGGCACTATCAACTAGCTGCAGAAGAGTTAGTTGGTAAGCATGTAAAAGAACTACAAAAGGATGGAATCTTTTATCCATCAGCGACATTAGAAGTGATTGAAAAAAAGAGGCCAATTGAACTCGTTCAAACTACAAAATCAGGAGAGTATTTACACGTTCGTACAAGGCCTGTTTTTGATGATGAGGGAAATTTAAGAAGAGTGATTAGTTATTCTCGGGACCTTACTGAACTCTATCAATTACGTCAAAAGGTAGAGGAAATGGATAATCAGCTAAAAACATATAAAAAAGAATTAAGAGAAACATATGAGCATGAAGGACTTATTTTTAAAAGTCTAGCTATGCAAAAAATAGTCGATACAATCAAAAAAGTATCTGTAGTGGATAGTACTGTTCTCGTTTTAGGCGAGACTGGAGTAGGAAAAAGTCGATTAGTACGCCATTTACATGAAGTGAGTCACCGTAAGAATGAAAGTTTCTATGAAATTAATTGTGCGGCATTGCCAACTAATTTAATTGAATCGGAGCTTTTTGGATATTCAGGTGGATCTTTTACAGGTGCGAATCGTGAAGGGAAAAAGGGACTATTAGAATCCGCGCATAAAGGAACTCTTTTTTTAGATGAAATCGGTGAAATGCCGATTGAAATTCAAGCGAAGCTTTTGCAAGTATTGCAAGAAAAAACATTTCGTCCTATAGGCGGAAGAGAATTAAAAAAAGTGGATGTTCGAATTGTGGCGGCAACAAATAGAGATTTAAGCGAGATGGTGAAACAAGGAACATTTCGGAAAGATTTATACTATCGTCTGAATGTCATTCCAATTGCAATTCCCCCGCTTAGGGAGAGAACAGAAGATATTTTGCCGCTTATTTATCATTACTTGCAGCACTTTAATAAAAAGTACGGACGTGATGTGAAACTAGCGCCGAGTACGTTACAAATGTTTGTTGGATATCCGTGGGAAGGAAACAATAGAGAAATAGAGAATGTAATTGAGAGAATTGTTATTACTGTCGATGATGTTGTAACGGTAGAGGATTTGCCACTCTCTATGCAAGAGGCTGCAGTTGAACAATCGGGGCAAAGCCTTTATAAAATGCTGGAAGAGGTAGAGAGAAATATTATTCTTAAAGCGTATAAAACGTATGGATCAAGTTATAAAGTGGCTGATTTTTTGCAAATTAGTCAATCTGCTGCTACTAGGAAAATTAAGAAGTTCATAGAGGAGGAAGAAAACATTGGATAAAAAGGCGACTTTCGTAAGTATAGATAAAAAGGCGATGTATATAAATGGTGAGTGGATTACACTACAAGAACAAATTGAAGTAAATAATCCTGCGACGAAGGAAATATTTGCAACTGTACCAAAAGGCGGAGTAACAGAGGCAAAGCAAGCTGTTGATGCTGCACATGAAGCTTTTAAAACGTGGTCTAAGTTAACGGCAGCAGATCGTGCCACGAAGTTAAAAAAGTGGTTTACGCTTATTGATGAAAATAAAGAAGAGATCGCAGCGATTATGACGAAGGAACAAGGAAAGCCGTTTGCAGAAGCGCTTGGTGAAGTAAATTATGCAAACAGTTTTGTTGAATGGTATGCAGAAGAGGGGAAACGCGTATATGGTGAAATGATTCCTGCTTCTCATCCGAATAAGCGCATTTTAGTTATGAAGCAACCAGTTGGCGTTATGGCAGCTATTACACCTTGGAACTTCCCAGCTGCTATGATTACGAGAAAGGTAGCCCCAGCGCTTGCAGCAGGCTGTACAACCGTTGTGAAACCGGCAAGTCAAACGCCATTAACTGCATTGAAATTAGCTGAATTAGCTCATGAAGCAGATATTCCAAAGGGCGTAATCAATATCGTAACAGGTAGTGCAAAAGCAATTGCTGATACATGGATGGAAGATGGTCGCGTTCGAAAAGTGTCCTTTACAGGGTCAACGGAAATCGGGAAAGAGTTAATGGCTAGTGCGGCGCAAACGATGAAAAAAGTTTCGCTTGAGTTAGGGGGACACGCTCCGTTTATCGTAATGAATGATGCAGATTTAGATAAAGCAGTAGAAGCGGTGATTGGTTCGAAATTCCGTAATGCAGGACAAACGTGTATATGTACAAACCGAGTATTCGTTCAAGAAGAAGTATACGAAGTATTTGTAGAGAAGTTCCAAAAGGCAGTAGGGCAGTTGAAAGTAGGAGACGGTTTCGGTGACGGAACGACTGTCGGGCCACTTATTGATGAGAATGCAGTTTCAAAAGTACAAGAACATATTGAAGATGCTATTCAAAAAGGTGGAACAGTTTTATATGGTGGTCAAAAGGTCGCAGAGTTAGAGGGACATTTCATTCAACCGACTGTAATTGGGTTGGCAAATGATACGATGCTTTGTATGAATGAAGAAACATTTGGGCCAGTGGCACCAGTTGCGAAATTTAAAACAGTTGATGAAGTAATTGAACGTGCAAATAATACACCATATGGTTTAGCTGCGTATATTTTCACGAAAGACATTAGCCAAGCATTCCAAATTAGTGAAGCGCTAGAGTACGGTATTATTGGTCTAAACGATGGTCTTCCATCAGTTGCACAAGCACCATTCGGTGGATTTAAAGAAAGTGGTATCGGCCGTGAAGGAGGCCATTTCGGCATCGAGGAATATTTAGAAATTAAATATATTTCATTAGGACTATAAGTAGTATACTAGAATCTCTATAAGGTAACAGAGAAGGAGATTCTAGTATGGTATATTGGCTATTATTACTTGTTACAATTATTTTTGAAGTAGCTGGAACAATCGCAATGAAACTATCAAATGGTTTAACAAAGCTCGTTCCAAGTGTACTTATTTTCGTATTTTATGGAATTTGTTTCAGCGTGTTTGCTATCGTCGTTAAAAAGATTCATTTAAGTATTGCTTATGCCATTTGGTCTGGCGTTGGAACGTTACTTATTACAATCATTAGTGTGTACTTTTTTAAAGAGCATATTAGTTTATTTCAAGCATTTTGTATTCTTTTTATTGTTTTGGGTGTCATTGGGCTTAAGGTTTCATCGGCATCATGAAAGCTATCTTTTGTAGAAGATAGCTTTTTTCTATTTGTGCAGTTAACAATTAATACGACAAAATATGACAAGAAAGAGTAAAGCGTTTTGTTATGATACATATGAAATATTGTCTTATGTGGAGGAAAGAGTATGTTAAAAAAGGTAAGTCAAATTGTTTTAATTTTTGGCATAGCTTTTAGTTTAAGTGCTTGCACTGAGACTACAGATAGTAATGAAAGTAAACAAGAAGATATTCAAGATAAAGTGTATAAAATAGGGGAGACAGTAGACGTAGATGGTTTGCAAGTAACTATCGATTCAGTTAAATTAGGATATCCGGATTATGATGAGAATAAAAAGAAAGAGGAGATTTTGGGGATTATTTTCAAAGTAGAAAATAATAGTAAAAAGGAAATACCTTTTGCATTTTATGAATTTGAGATTACCGATAAGAAAGGTACAAGATTTAAAGAATATAATAACCCTGATAGCTTTATTAGTAAAAAGTTAGCACCAGATGAAAAAATTCAAGATATCATGCTATTTGACGTAGCGAAAGAAAATACGTATATCGCTACGTATAGACCGGAGTTTACGCATGAAAATAGAACGATAAAATTTGAATTGAAACCAAATAAATAAAGAAACACATTGGATTATCCAATGTGTTTCTTTATGGTAATAAATTTAAAACGCCCAGTTACCTTTACGGAAGATAGGCTCATGTCTGCCATCAGCTGTAATACCATCGATATCAAGCTCAGCTGATCCAATCATGAAGTCGTTGTGTGTGATACTAGCGTTTGCGCCGTTTTCGGCAAGTTCTTCTTTAGACATTGTTTTTCCGCCAACTAAGTTAAATGCATAAGCATTTCCGATTGCAAGGTGGCAAGATGCATTTTCGTCAAATAGTGTATTGTAGAATAAAACATTTGTGTTTGAAATTGGTGAGTCATGAGGTACTAAAGCTACTTCTCCTAAGAAGTGAGACCCTTCATCTGTTTCTACTAAATGTTTTAAAGCTTCTTCACCAGCTTCAGCTTTATAGTCTACGATACGTCCGTTTTCAAATGTTAACGTGAAATTATCGATAATATTACCTGCAAATACTAACGGTTTTGTACTAGAAACTTGGCCGTTTACACCTGTTTTAAGTGGCATTGTAAATACTTCTTCAGTTGGAATATTAGCCATAAATGGTACGTTCTTTTCATTTAAGCTACCAGCACCAGCCCATACATGTTTTTCTGGAAGTTCGATTGTTAAATCTGTTCCAGGACCTGTATAGTGAAGAGCTTTATAATGCTTTTCGTTTAAGTAATCCACTTTTGTATGTAATGTTTCATCATGTTCTTTCCATGCTTCTACAGGATTTTCTAAATCAGCACGAGTAGCTTTGAAAATAGCATCCCATAACTTTGCTTCTTGTTCTTCTGGCGCTACGTCAGGGAATACTTTCGCAGCCCATTCTTTCGTAGGAACAGAAATTACACACCAGCTTACTTTATCGGCTTGTACGTAATCACGGTATACTTTCATCGCTTCTCCAGCTACTTTATGAGCTGTTGCGATACGTGTTGCTTCTACACCTTTTAATAAATCAGGGTTTTCTGCATAGATAGACATAAATGCAGCGCCTTCTTTTGCTAATTCTTCACGAGCATGTGCTTTCCAAGAAGGGAATTCAGAGAAAGCTTCTTCAGGAGCTAGATCGAACTTTAAGCGTGTTAACGTCTCATCATTCCAATCCACATATACGTGTTTTGCACCAGATTTATATGCTTTCTCTGTAACGAGGCGTACAAATTGTACAGCTTCAAGAGGTGCACTAATTGATAAAGTTTGTCCAGGTTGAATATTAACACCAACATTAACTGCAAGAGCAGCATATTTCTCTAACGTTTGTTCAAATGACATATGTATAATCTCCTTTAATTTGAAAGATTTCTTACTATATATAATACAAGAAAATTCTAAAAATATATATAAATATAAAGTAAAAAGAGAGCTCAAAATGTATTGAGCTCTTACATTTACTTAATTGAAGAAGCAAACTGCTCTACAGTCGTTGTATGGTGTATACGAACGCGCTTCATCTTTAACAATTCATCAGGTTCACCCTTCGTAATGAATTGCCCAGGTTTTGTCGTTGTCGCAAATTGATAATACTTCTTCGTTTCTGCAACAACCTTATCATCTACATGACCGAATGGATAAGCAATCGCGATAACAGGCTTACCTGTTATTTTTTCTAGCTTTTCTTTTGAACCTTTTAACTCTTCCTCATAGTTTGTAATTTTCGGTAAGTCTGCATGTGTTGCAGTATGAGATTGTACTGAGAAAATGCCGGAATCAACCATTTCTTTTATTTCAGAAGTAGAAAGGGCACCTTCTACATCAACGTTATCAACAATCATATATTCTGTTGCTGCCGGTTTAAAAGTATCATCTTTTAGCTTTTGTAAAACGCGAAATGCATTCATATTATTTTTCATACCGTCATCAAATGTAACGAAAATCGGTTTATTTACTTTATTTATATCGCCCCAGCGTTCAAACGTTAACAGCGTATAACCATTGTCCTTTAAATGTTTCATTTGTGCTTCAAAGTTAGCTGGTGAGACGAATAAGTCTTTAATACCTTGACCATGATAATCATCAATTGCGTGATACATAAGAACAGGAACCTTTTGTTCGAAAGTAATAGTAGATTTCGTAAGCGGGATTGTTTTCCCATCTTCTTTCATTCCTGTTGCTTCAATTTGGAACTCACCGCGTTTTCCTTCAAATTCCTTTATATCAAAAGGAAGTGTGAATTGTTTCTCTTTTTCTTTAGAAGAAAAAGATTTAGCACGTTCCTTGCCATCAGCTGTGCGCCAAATTTTATATTGTACTTCATTTAAAGAATCTTTTATGTCTGTAATATGAATACTTGTGTTTGTAGATTCGTGTGTAACTGCATTATATGAGATTTTACCTTGTTTTTGCACAGTCTCTTCTTGTTTCTTAATCCCTTGAGCCGTTTTCTCTTTTTTAGGTTCTGGACTTACATTGTTAGTATTACAGCCTGCTAGAATGGCAGACGTACATAAAGCAATTGCTGCGTATTTCCTCATGAAAATCACCTTCTATTGTGTAGTATGTTGCATATTGACATTAAAATCCCCACCGCTATAAGAGTGGTGGGGATATACCCTTGTTCATCATATCATTTGAAGAAAATGAGGGGAATATGATTTTTAGGAGGCTATTAAGGTAATAGATTAGTGACTTTGAATAGATGTATTTTTTTGTTTCTTATTAGAATTAATAATAATATAACCGACTACAAAGATAAGAGGAATAATGAAGACATAGATAGGCATTCCCCATACATAATAGCTTTTCAGCGTTAAGACTAGTAAATGTAAGAAATCGAAAATTGCGTGGGCTTTCATAATATCCTCCAATGGTTTTTTTGAAAATTATAACATTTTAAACTTGTTATTTGTATAATTTGGAAAGTGATTTAAGCTAATTTTAAAGTAAGAAGAAGACTTATTAATATGCAATTTTGCATACAGGTATGGATTTTATTAAAATATAAAGATTTTATACTATAATAAAAACCGCTATAAAACTAAGTAAGAATAATGTATGGAGTGGAGAATAGAAATGAAATATAAAAAAATAATATATATCTTTTTCATATCGCTATTTATAGTTGGTTGTCAAAGTGAAGTGAGTAAAGCGAATAGTGTGGAAGAGTATATTCCATCGCATCTTATGAATGCGGAAGTGACGGCGGATATTATGACACTAGAATTTCCTTATGAGATAAAAGAGAAATTAGAGAAAATAGGAAATAAAATGAGCGATAGTATTACAAATAATTTAGATTGGTATTTGAAGTATGCCGAAGAAGAAATTATACCGAAAAAAACGTTTCCTTATCATCAAAACTTAGGTATTACAAAAGAAGAATATGATTTTATGATAGATAAAATGAATAATGCAGAATATATAAATACCAAAGACGGAAAACTCTTTTTTAAACAGAAAGATCATGAAATTCAAATTCTCTCTGATGAAAATTTGAAGCTAATTAAAAATATTCGAATTGATACAGAGAAGAATATAATTAAAACTCCTTTAGGAGAATGCGAATATGAAGGTGAAATAAAGGCGTCGGATGAACAAAAAGCTACTGGTCCATGGAGTGGGAAGATGTGGACTTTAAAAAGCGATGGATTACTTTATCATTTTTCATTAGGAAAGTTAAAAAACATAAACAAATCTATCATTTACATTTCAATAAAAGGTATATATAAAGATAGGATTATCAATACAGAAGAAGCAGTTGAATTTCACTCGATTTCATAAAGAATCAAAAAAATCACCTTACTCGTTAAAGTAAGGTGATTTTTTATTAAATAAACAATCCAGCGATTGTCGCAGATAAAATAGAAGCAAGTGTTGATGCAAATAGCATTTTCCAACCAAATTTAGAAACAACGCTTCCTTGTTTTTCAGAAAGGGCACGGATTGTACCAACGATTGCACCAATTTGGCTAATACTTGCGAAGCTAATTAAGAATACTGTAACGATTCCAACTGTACGTGGAGCTAATGTTGTAGCTGTGTCTTTTAAATCAAGGATTGCTACAAACTCATTTAAAACAATCTTTGTACCCATAATACCACCGGCTGGGATAATATCTTGAGTTGGAATACCCATTAAGAATGCGAATGGAGAAAGTATATAACCGAAGATTTGTTGTAAAGTAACAGCATGTCCCATTGCGCCTGAAGCTGCACTAATTACGTAGTTTACAACTTCCATTACACCGATAAAGGCGATCATTAATGCGGCAACGATACCAGCTACTTTTAAACCATCAAGCGCACCGTTAATCATTGCGCCGATAAAGCTGTCTCCGAATAGAGTTCTATCAAATTTTTGAATCACTTCATCTTCTTTTTTCGTATCAACTGGTGTTAATAACGAACAAACGATTAAGCTTGAGAATAAGTTTAGCGGAAGAGCTGCTAGTACGTATTTTGCATCTAACATCATTACGTATGATGCTGTAACAGAAGCAGAAACGGAGCTCATCGCAGAACAACAAATGATAAACATACGATTCTTATTGAAATGCTGTAAATCGTTTTTAATAACGATTAACGCTTCACTTGAACCGAAGAATACAGAGTTTACTGCGTGGAATGATTCAACGCGTGGTAAACCAGTAATTTTTGAAATAGCACCGCCGACAACGCGAACGATGAATGGTAAAACACCTAAATAACTAAAGATTGAAAGTAGTGCTGAGAAAAATACGATAATTAATAATACGTTTAAGAAAAAGACAAAATCTCTGTGAATTCCATTAAAGAGAAAATCGACACCTGTCGTACCAAGTTTAATTAGTTTGTTGAAAACTTTACTAATGAAAATAATGATTTGTTGACCAACCTTTGTAGCAAACATAAACCAACCGATTAAAATTTGGAAACCAATCATAATTGCAATTGCACGGAAGTTGATTTTACTTTTGTTGTTTGACAAAGCAAAACATAAACCTAACACGGCAAGAATACCGATAATGCTCATTACATATTGCATGTAGTTGCCCCTTTCAGAAGTTCGTATAAAGTTTGTACATAAAACGCTCGTTATATTACTAAAAATAAAAGAACGAGGTTTTATGTCATACGTAAGATGTCTGACCTTTTAGAAAAATAAAAATAAAAAAAGACCCATATGGATTCACTTTCATCTATGAGAGAAAGCTAATCAATATGAGTCCTTTTTTGCGCATAGGCTAATATTCATTAGTTTTCCCCATAGTCCAGCAATTTAAGGTTGCCGGGTAGAAACTCTCGATCCATATTATCAAGTATATATGAGGTAACATCGTCCGTATTAAATTAGTAGTAGCGTAACATTAACAGAGAAGTATCGTCAATAGCTTTTTTTCTTCCAATAGAAAAAGACCATATAAGTATGATAAAATGTAACGCAGTGTTATGAAAAAGAGAGGTCGGAAAATGAGTACTAAAATGACGCCACCAGTTGAGAAAAACGAGTTTATAGATGTAGTATTTGAAGATTTAACACATGATGGTGCCGGTGTTGCGAAAGTAAAGGGCTATCCTATTTTCGTTAAAAACGGATTACCAGGTGAAGAAGCGCAAATTAAAATTATTAAAGTGAAGAAAAACTTCGCATTTGGTCGTTTAATGAAGCTTCATACAGAAAGTCCATATCGTAAAGATGCAGAATGCCCAGTATATAACCAGTGCGGCGGTTGTCAGCTTCAGCATTTAACTTATGAAGGACAGTTACAAGCGAAAGAAAAACAAGTACGTGACGTTATGCAGCGTATCGGAGGACTAGGTGATGTTCCTGTTCATCCTGTACTTGGCATGAAGAACCCGTGGGTATATCGCAATAAAGCACAAGTACCAATCGGAGAACGTGAAGGCGGACTTGTAGCTGGTTTCTATCGCCAAGGAACGCATGACATCATTAATATGGAATCATGCTTAATTCAGGCAGAAGAAAACGATACATTAATTCAAGAAGTAAAACGTATTTGTGAAAAGCACGGTATCACTGCGTACAATGAAGAGCGTAACAAAGGAACACTTCGTCACGTAATGGCTCGTTACGGACAAGTAACAGGGGAAATTATGCTTGTCTTCATTACACGTACAGCAGAATTGCCGAACAAAAAAGCAATCATTGAAGAAATTGCAGCGAAATTCCCAGAAGTAAAATCAATTGTTCAAAACGTAAATACGAAGCGTACGAATGTAATTTTCGGAGACAAAACGACAGTATTATACGGATCAGAATATATTTATGACTTTATCGGTGACATTAAATTTGCGATTTCAGCACGTTCATTCTATCAAGTAAATCCAGAACAAACGAAAGTGCTATACGATAAAACGTTAGAATACGCAAAATTAAATGGTAACGAAACAGTAATCGATGCCTATTGCGGAATCGGATCAATCTCGTTATTCCTAGCGCAAAAAGCGAAAAAAGTGTACGGCGTTGAAATCGTCCCAGAAGCAATTGAAGACGCAAACCGAAACGCAGTACTAAACAACATGACAAACGCTGAATTTGGCGTAGGAGAAGCTGAAGTAGTTATTCCAAAATGGTACAAAGAAGGCGTAATCGCCGACACAATGGTCGTAGATCCACCGCGTAAAGGCTGTGACGAAGCATTACTAAACACAATCATCGACATGAAGCCAAACCGCGTCGTATACGTATCGTGTAACCCAGCAACATTAGCACGTGATTTAAAAGTACTAGAAGAAGGCGGATATAAAACACAGGAAGTACAACCTGTTGATATGTTCCCGCATACGACTCATGTGGAGTGTGTGGCTTGGCTTAAGTTAGTATAATAGGAAAGCAGTTGTTATAGGGAAATCTATACCATCTGCTTTTTGGTTTACAAAAATACCATTCATAAGCGATTTTAGTTAAAATAAATATTGCTGATTTTCACAAATTATAAATTGAGATTTTGAAATTGTATTCATAGTGAGAGGATTTGAATTTAAAATGATAGATAATTTTTGGCGTGAATTACCACGACCATTTTTCGTACTTGCACCAATGGAAGATGTGACAGACGTTGTTTTCCGTCACGTAGTAAGTGAAGCTGGTCGTCCGGACGTATTCTTCACAGAGTTTACAAACTCGGATAGTTATTGCCATCCAGAAGGTATGAAAAGCGTACGTGGCCGTTTAATTTTTACAGAAGACGAACAACCGATGGTAGCACATATTTGGGGAGATAATCCTCAATACTTCCGTCAAATGAGTATCGGTATGGCAGAGCTAGGATTTAAAGGTATCGATATTAACATGGGTTGCCCAGTTCCGAACGTTGCATCAAGAGGAAAAGGTAGTGGCCTTATTCTACGTCCAGACGTTGCAGCAGAACTTATCCAAGCAGCAAAAGCGGGCGGACTACCTGTCAGCGTAAAAACAAGACTTGGCTTTAAAGAGTTAAGCGAGTGGGAAGATTGGTTAACGCACATTTTCAAACAAGATATTGCAAACCTTTCTATTCATTTACGCACAAGAGAAGAAATGAGCCAAGTAGATGCGCATTGGGAACTAATTCCGGAAATAAAAAAATTACGTGACCGCATTGCACCAAATACGTTAATAACAATCAATGGAGACATCCTTGATCGTAAAATGGGGCTGGAACTTGCTGAAAAATACGGCATTGATGGCGTAATGATCGGACGAGGCATCTTCAAAAATCCATTTGCGTTTGAAAAAGAGCCAAGGGAACATAGCAGTAAAGAACATCTAGATCTTTTAAGACTACAACTTGATTTACAAGATCAATATGCAGAAGTACTGCCACGCTCAATCACAGGGCTTCATCGCTTCTTCAAAATTTATGTAAAAGGCTTCCCTGGGGCTGCTGAATTGAGAAATCAATTGATGAGCACGAAATCTACTGATGAGGTGCGTGCTTTGTTGGATAGGTTTGAGGATAGTGTTGGTGTGGCTCAGGATAGTGAGACGGTTTAACTTTTAAGCAGTTAAATCATTTCATATGTAGTGTATGACATGAGTGAGTTGAAAATAAGCGTAGAGCTGGAAAAGAACAGTGTATTTGAGAAATCAAAGCACTGTTTTTTTCTTTTAGTTAATGTTAAGAGAGAAATCTTTTTAAAGGCATATAAAAAACACGTAAGAGCTCTGTAGATACAATGATAGAGAAAAGTTCGGGTAAGACTATAAAACATATCTTTAAAATGTTAAAGTATTAATTTAGCGGACAATAACTAAAAGGTTAGATTTAAACATGATAATTTAAAGCACGTTATAGGATAAACTTTAACTGCTGAATAAATAATCAACATTTCAGGAGGAAACCCAATGGCAATGAGCAACAACGATATATTAAAAAGAGTAAGATATGCTTTAGATATAAGAGATATAGATATGGTAGAAATCTTTAAACTAGGTGGCGTAGAAGTAACGAAAGAAGACGTAGTTGATATGCTTACAAAAATAAAGAGAGCTCCTCAGCATGAAGCTGAAAATGATGAGGTAGCTGAAGATGAGTACGTAAAAACATGCGATATGATGATGTTAGAGGCATTTTTAAATGGATTTATTACTTTAAAAAGAGGAAAGCAAGATCCTAAACCAGGGCAGCCTGCACCTGTACAGAGCAAGGAGAGTGCCAATAACCTTCTTCTAAAGAAAATGAAAATCGCACTATCTTTAACGAGTGAGGACGTACTTGATATATTAGATAGCGTGGGCGTTACGGTAACAAAAGGAGAGTTAGGCGCTCTATTAAGAAAAAAAGGTCATAAAAATTACAAAGAGTGCGGCGATAGATACGCAAGGAATTTCATTAAGGGATTAGGTGTAAAGTATAGAGGATAATGAGTTCGTTAAAGCAGTAAATGATATAATAGGTAGAGTAGGACGTTCGTATCCTACTCTTTTTTATTTGTAAAAATACTATGCTAGGTGATGAAATGGTACATACATATTTAGGTGAGACAATTAATTTTCATATAACTTATAAGAAGAAAAAGTCCGTGCGTCTTTTTGTGGATTCGTATGGAAATGTGGAAGTGCAGGCTCCGAAAGGGACACCTGTTGAATACTTAGTCCAGTTGCTAGAGGAAAAGTGGGATTGGATTCAGACAACTCGTAAGGAAATGGCGGAGCGAGCGCGTGGACCACAGGAAAAGGATTACGATCAAGGAGAAGGCTTTTTGTATTTAGGGAATACGTATCCGATACAGATTTCCCAAGATGTAAGTATTGAGCAAGACAATGCGATTTTTGAAGGGGATAAGTTACATATTTATGTAAAAGAGCTAAAGGATGAGAAAATACAGCAAGCTTTAAAACGATTTTATTATAAGCAGTGTAAAACTTTAGTAGAGAAGAGTATTAAAGCGCATCAAAGTAACTTTAAAACAAAACCACGTTCTATTCGTATTACAGATAGTAGTCGTACTTGGGGTACTTGCGATTCGAATTTACAACTAACATTCAATTGGAAGCTAGCAATGGCACCACAGCGAGTAATTGACTATGTAGTTGTTCATGAAATGTGTCATATGGTTCATTTAAATCATGATCGATCTTTTTGGCGTCTTGTCGGGAAGATAATGCCTGATTATAAAGAAATGGAGAATTGGTTAGCGTTATCTAGTTGGAAGATGACGGTTTAGTAGGAGTTCCCAACCCGAGGTATTGTGTAAATAAATATTATTATTCGAATCATATAGAATTATTAATTTTCAGTGCAGTGTGATATTATCAAAAATATAAATGGATTAAAATGGAATATTATTGTGGTGGGAGTGAGAAAGTGCAAACAAATAATGTGAAATCAGTCCTTGAAGCGTGGCGTTTGATAGAGTCATTAAATCCAAGTGAAGTTCCTGGTAAGGAAGAAAGAATAAAAAAGAGTTATTTTAAAGATAATCAAGATAGAAATAGAACAAAATTAATACAACTTGAGGAATACCCTTGGGAAGAAAATCAATTGAAAGATGATGAGAACTATAAAGTGCAATATCAGTACTATATGTCTTGTTTTGAACATTATAAATTAGTTGATTTTATAAGGGGAATTTTAAAAAATAGTGACGAGGTTATTAATAAAGATTATAAAATATTATTTGGTTTTTCTTTTTCTGTAGATGATGAAGGGAACTATATTACAGGCTCAGTATTTGTTCCTTTGCTTATGTATGTAATGAAAAGGATGATACAGAATAGGGGGAATTATCATAATAATCTTCTTGTTCAATTTGACGGTCAATTAAAGTTGTTTGAAGAAGAGATAAAAAATACTTTTATTAATGGAGTAACAAGCGAGACCTTAATCAAAGTTCAGCAAATTTACCAACGTTATTTTTATCAAGTAGAAGATAAAAACATACATTATTTGGAATTAAGGGTAATTAAAGCGGATAAGGAAGTTCCTATTCAAAATTTTAATAGTTTTTATTTAAGAGATTTGGTTAATATACTGGAAAAAGGGGAAAATGAAGCGCTTCGTCAGTTTATTCAGGGAGTGAATACTGAAAAACGTATAGATATAAATGAGAATCGGGAATATATCGAAACTATTTTACAACCTATCCATATACCCGATGGACGTTGGCCATCACCTGTAGAACATAGATTATCATTGATGCAGCAAGTAGCTGTTAACCAGATTTTAAATAGCAATCAACAAATTAGTTCTGTTAATGGGCCACCAGGAACAGGTAAAACTACATTGTTAAAAGATATTTTTGCAAATATTGTAGTTGAAAGGGCAAAGGAAATAATAAAGTTTAAAGATCCTACCCAAGCATTTCAAAAAGAAGAAACAATTAAGGTGGACGACTATTATTATCCAATATATATACTGGCTCCTATTTTAAGCAAATATTCAATGGTAGTTGCATCAAGTAATAACGGGGCTGTTGAAAATATTTCAAAGGATTTGCCAAAAGAAAAGGAAGTAATACGTATATCTAATGAAAAGGAATCGACTCATTATGATGCTTTATATGCTCAAGAGGCAAGTGAACTAGAGATGTATTCATCAGTAGCGCAAGATCTTTTAGGAGATGAGATAAAAACATGGGGTCTATTTTCAGGAGTTCTTGGGAAGTCAAAAAATATTTATAATTTTGGTCAAGCTTTATATAAATCAAAAGAAAATGGAAAAGGGTTTATACAACAACTAGAAGAAGAGAGCAAAATCATAACATTAGAAAACTGGGAAAATGCGGTTAAAGATTTTCAAAATGTTTTCGAATCGATACGTAAGAAAAAAGAAAAACTTCAAAAATTCTCTAATAATTATAAAGGGAATTTATCTTTGAGTGACTCATTAGAAAAAAAGAAAGAACAAATCTTTATATTTGAAGAAGAAAAAACAAAGATAGATAACAGATGTGAGTATTTAGAAGTACAAAGAAAGCTGACAGAGCAACAAATTCAAATGGTACCGAAGCTATCTTTTTTTAAAAGGCTTTTGGGTAAGAAAAATGTTAAAAAACTGGAGTTCGAAAAGGAATTAAATGATATTATTTCTGAATTAAAGGGAAAACAGGAAGAAGCTTATTTAAAAGGGGAACAAATAAAAGATAATAAGAAAATAATAGAGAAAATAAAGGTAGAGAATTCTATTTTTATAGAGCAACAAAATTATTATAAAGAACAAGGTATAGTACTACCGAGTGAAGAGTATTGGTCAAATTCAAAAGAGGCATATGAATATCGTCAACTAAATACAATTTGGCTTACTGATGAATTGAACTTTGAAAGAGGCTTGCTGTTTTTAAAGGCTATGAAAATTCATAAGTTACTATATAAGTTCCGTTTAATGTTTTAACATCGATAAAAGTGTCTATACTGCTT
>NZ_JBMDKC010000009.1:0-89846 GCF_057809515.1 Bacillus sp. FG16 | reverse complement strand
AAATTTGTACATGCTTAAACAAGTGAAAATGTACATGATCATCTTGACATTTACAATATCCTTTTAAAATAAGATGATTTCAAATAGTTTATTGCCGTATTTCTTGTGATTTTTAATATCCACGTTTTAATAGATGACTCCTTTCGAAATGAATTCCAATTTTTAAACACCTTTATAAATACATCTTGCGTGATATCATCTGATAAGTGTGGATCTTTCGTAATAATAAATGAATAATTCCATACATCTTGCCAATAGTCTTTTATAACATAGTCCAGCTCATCATGATTACACTTTTCAATAAACGTCTGTTCCATTTCCACACCTCAAACTTATTTGAATAAACATAAAAACTGCCCTCACTTTTATTATGGTTTCAATATATAGACAAGATACAAGTTTCATTTGTTCCATTGTTTATCTTTTTTCAGGCAGAATAATACTACTAAAAAACAAGCAAAGCATACAATGATAAAAATCCACTCACAATAATCTATTTTTTTTGAATTTAACGTAACACTCTACTTGTCCATTTCAATTTGCTATCCCCTTCTATTTACCATTAACAATGTCAACTTTTCTAGAATTACAGCAAAAAAGCATTCTCGATTAGAAAGAATGCTTTTTTGAAATTTAATTGTTCTATATTTCCCCCAATTTATATCTTTGAGTTAAGCAAACATGTAATAAATTTAGTGAAATAATTCACCTTATAATTAAATATTATTTCTGAAATACATGTTTTACTTTTTCACCTGGAACGTTACTTCCTCCTCTTCCTTTTACATCTTCAATCATCATTGTAACAATCATGTCTGGCGCATTTGCATCGAAAGCTGCGAACCATCCCAGTTCTTTTCCTTCTGCTTCTTTCGACTCTTTCAGTTCTGCTGTACCAGTTTTACCAGCAAGCGTCACACCATCAACCTTTGCAATTCTCCCTGCGCCATCAGGGTCATTAATGACTTTGATTAATGCACTCTTTAATATCTCTTGATTCTTTTTAGAAACCACATTTTCTTTCCAATTCCCTGCTACTTTTGCTTCTTTTAAAAGATGTGGCGACGGAATATTCCCTTCATTCACAATCGGTGCATATGTTAATGCTAAATGAAGTGGTGTCATTAATACTTGTCCTTGTCCATAGCCCGTGTCTGCTAGTTGAATATCGTTTTTTATCCCATCTTTTGCAATGATTGAAATAGGAAATTCGTATTCGATTGGTAATTTTTCATGAAATCCGTACTTTTTAAATTCCTTTACATACTGATCTTTTCCCATTTTCAAAGCTTGTTGAGCGAAATAAATATTATCAGAGTACTTCATTGCCTTATCAAAATCAATTGGACTTGCATCCTTCACACGCGTTACATAGTAATTTCCCCAAGTTGAATCTTTTGTCCACTTCAAACCTTGAATTTTAAATTCTTCCTTCGGATTTATTGTGTTTGTTTCCAAACCAATTGCACCTGTAATCGTTTTAAATACGGAACCTGGTACAAATGCTTGTGTGAAGCGATTCGTCATTGGTAGTTTCGAGTCGTTACTCCATGCTTCTCGTTGGGCTTTCGATGCTCCTCTAACTATTATATTTGGATTATAAGCAGGGCTACTTACAAGTGCGATTGTTTCACCTGTTTTAGGATTGACCGCTGCACTAGATCCTGCTTCAGTTTTCATCTCATTAAAGATTTTTTCTTGAATTGCAGCATCAATTGTTAACGTAACATTTTCTCCTTCTTTTGCTTCTTTTTTTGCTACGTTTTTAATCTCTTTGCCATTCTCATCTTCTATAAATACGCGTCCACCCTTTTCACCACGCAATTTATTTTCTAACACTTTCTCTAAACCGGTCTTACCTACTAAATCATCCGCTTGATAACCTTGTTTTTGAAGTGATTTTAACTCCTCCGCATTCACCTTTCCTATATATCCAGTTAAGTGTGCCGCTGCTCCACCTAATGGATACGTACGAATATTTACTGGGCGAGATGAAACTCCTTCTAATTCAATATAATCATTCTGTCTGGTTCCCTCTTTTAAAATACCAATTGGTACAAAGGAGTCTGGTTTTATCCATTTTGCTGTGAGCTTTTGTTCGACCTCTTCTATAGACATATCAAGTAATTGTGCTACTATTTCTTTCGTTTGCGCTGCTGTTTCGCCTAGTTTCTCTGGAATAATTCCAACCTCAGTTGCTTTACCATTCGTTGCAAGCCCTTTTCCATTGCGATCATATATTTCTCCGCGTTTTCCTTGCTCTATTTGCATACGTACTTTGTAATCTTTTTTCATACCTGGGAAAATGAAGTCTGGTGTCCAATCTATTTTCCAAGATTCTTTATCTTTCACAAGTTTTGCTTCGTGGATGAATGAAACTGGTCCTACATCCGTATCCATCTTAACTTCAAAAAGAAAAAGCTCTTTATCTTTCGTATTCTCTCCTTTCATTTTAACTTTTAAATTCTTAGCTCCAATCCCCTCATAGATTTTTTGATATTTTTCTGTAAATTCTTTTTTAGAAATCGATTTTTTGCCATGATCTGATAAATGATCATACATATTTGCAAATTTTTTATCATTCCATAAATTGATATATTCTTCAAATGCTTGTTTTGGCGGTTCGTTTTTATTACATCCTACCAACATAACTGCGAAACAAACGAAAAGCAGCATCCATAATTTTTTCAATTCAATCTTCTCCCTTAGTTAAAAATGATGATTCCTTTCTTAATTTATTTAATAAAAAATGTTTTAACGCTTAATAGACAGTGTAAGTAATGACATTGTTCCATATTTACAAAAAAATTAATTTACGCTTAAGTTGCATTGGAAGAAGGAGGTTTGTAAGCTTCTTACAAACTTAAGGAGTGTATATATTTAGCAAACGTTAACATGATTAGTGGTGTTTTGAAAAATACATTTAAAATACCTTTTAGTTCGTTTTCAAAGAAGTTTGGTTGTTGCAAATTAATTATGAATATCTAATCCAATTAGAAGAATACAATAATCAATTATCCAAAATTAATTTCATGCAGAAGCTAATAACGAGCATTAAAAAACTTTGCCTACTCTTTTAACATGGAAACATAATCTATTTATCAGAAGTCAATAATGAATAACACGCGTTCCTAACCAGCAAAAAAATAGACCTAATTGAAATTCATCAGAAAGTAATAGATACATAAAAAACGCCATACTTTCTGTAAATTTCTACAAAAAGAATAGCGTTTTCTTATTTTATCTTTCTATATATGCTATACCGTGAGCTCCTTGATTTACAGAAGGATCTGCATTTCGATCTCCTGGATCAACTTCAATGGTATGAACATTCTTGTAATTAACTAAATCTAATACACTTATTGTCCCTGATCTAAGGTTAGAAACATATCCAACCGTTCCGTCCGTAGAAGAACGCATTGTAATTGGGAGTAAATCTACTTCTATTGTACCTAACACATTTAACGATTCTCCATCAAGAACAGAAACATACCCTGGTGCTGGAGAAAACATATTTCTTGTTCTCTCTCCATTCTTATTCTGAAAACGCGTATGTCCTACCAATACTTTCCCATCATTCGTTACATGAACCGGAGTAATTAAATCTGAAAATGATTTTGTCTTTATAATTTTATCGGTTTCTGTATTAATGATGCTAAGTGTAGGTTGCTCCTCTTTGTAGTCTCCAAGTAAACATGGTGAAGGGATGTAAACTCGATTACCTTCAGGAGAAATAGCTAGTTCTTCACTACCATAGGGCATAGATACTTTTCCAATTAACTCCTTATCATGTGTATCTAAAACCGATATAAAGGGCGCCTCTTTATTAGAGGAATATCCTTTTGTACCATCTGGATTCGTAACAAACCAATGTGGACCTGCTGCTTCTGTAGAGATTCTATCTAGCACTTTTCTCGTGTTAGGATTAATAATTAAAATTCCTCCTTCACCAGATTCAACACTTACATACAATAAGTCTTTTTTTTTCATTATAAACTAAACCATGTGGTGCAAATTCCGGCGAGATATTAATGATATCAATTACTTTAAATTGATCAATATCGATAACTAAAATTTCATGGCTTTTTTCCGGATTATTTCTATAAAAACCTGAGCGATAAGTAATACTTACATATAACAATTGACGCTTAGAATCGAAACATAATTCATGAGGTTCTGTAACTGGAGAATCTATAACCCCTATTCTTTCAAAATTTTTCGCATTGAAGAAATGGATTTGATTACCGCTGGAGCTAACGACCGCCAATATAGGATTATTTTCTTTAGAAATATTCATTAATTAAACCCTCCTTGTTATTTGTTCCAAATTTCTTAAGTTCCATAGAAATCAGCATATTTAAATATTTTGTATTATTACTAAGACAAATTATAAACAATTTTCACCTCCTTTCATTTAAATTAGTTTGACTTATAATAAGCTAGACTAACTTTTATTCCGTAAAAATAAGTTGAATTTAATAATCCAACGTATTTATCTACCTTCTCCAACTTTAGCTTTTATACTTACATGTATTTTATTTAATAACCTTCCAATACTTTACTCCTCAATTAATGATGCACAAAAAGCACAGAAAGTAAGTAATTAGCGAAATACCATTTCTTTGTCTCGTGCATTATCAGATACTCATAACATAAGTAAATCAAGCTTAGCTGCCGTTTTTTTAAATTCATTCTGCGTACAGCTCTATTCTTTAGGGAATCGTTCTATAGATTGACAAATTTGCTTCAGATTCTTGTTTTTTATTGAACTATTCCTGTGTTGAAAAGCTAAATATAATTAGTTAGCTTAACTAACTATAATTATAAATACATTCACGTTTTATCGCAAGAGTTTTAAGAATCTTCGAATAAATGAATAGAAAGATAGAATTATTTTCATCATAAGATACATGATCTTAAGTTGATAGTGATGCATAACGAGAATTTCGTACGTTAAGAAAAAACTTGCTACATATGTATGTAAATTTTAATTGCCTACTAAAAAATAACGTATTTGCAGGATGTATGAAAATTATACAAAAAGTAATAATTCATCGTTACCCAACAATATATAATATTGATAAAGAAAAAATACTAGAGAATATCACAGTGTAGTAGTCTCTAGTATCTTTTCATAGTATTTTAACGGCTATGCAATACAAAAGGATAAAAAAAGACCTCTTACGGAAAGATAAGAGGTCATCAAGAAGATAAAAATGTTGTATTTGAAACACGCGAGTTTCTAATTCATACCATAACACAATATATTTATATATTCAATATATACATAAAAGCAATAGATATATGTTCAAAAAACACACGGAATATTAATTTGGAACAGTATGTTTTATTCTTTTAACCTATTTCTTCTACAATGCCGTGATTGTAACAATGGATGGCCTCCTCTATATACTGATGAGCAATTGTAGCAAATTCTTCTAAATTCTCTTCCGTTACCTCATGAATAAACAGAACAAAATTTCTGTAGGATTCGGAGTCTGTTGAAATGGAACCATCGATCCGTTATGAAATGTTGAGCTTGCATCTCCTAGATTCCATGTAAATATTCGCTAATTCCAATCCCCTTTCGTGTCTATTTTATGTTTAATATAGTCTCGTACCGTACAAACGGGAAATGTTGTTAATTTGAAAAGAGAGCGGAATAAAATTTCTTTATCGCCTCTGTTCTTTCTTTTGTATGATAGAAAAAACGGAGAAAGATGGAATTTTATCTATCCTCATAACTTGTTAGAAAATTCTAATTTGATTAAATTAAAAGAAAATTATATATTGATTTTAGAATAATAATCCAATTAATGGATGACAACCTAATACCTGTAATTGGACTATGACAATGTCAGATAAACGGGAGGAATTTAATATGAAAAAATTATGTTCATTTGCTTTAATCGGTGCCTTAACCTTTTCGGGTTTTATCGTTTTAGACAGTACGCTACCTGATAAAGCGCGCGCTGAAGTACATACGATTAAGCAAGCTTCAGCTGTTGTGGATGATTGGCCATGGCAAACGTATTTCTTATTGCATCACAATGCGGACTATCTAAAAGAATTAGCCCCTGGTAGGTTAAAACAAGGTGGTACGTTTGATATGACGGTGTATATAGGCGGAAAAGATGTGGGTGTTGTAAAGATTTATCGATTGAACGGAGAAGGTGAATTGCAGCGCTACAAAACCATTTCTGCAGGTGAGGCTGGGCATCACTACTATTCTAGGTTCACAACACCAATTACAACGGTTTATACACCAGGTACATATGTTGCAGTACTGAAGGTAGACACTTCATATTATTATGGTGGCTCCTTCCAAATTACAAAGTAAAACATATAGGTATATTTGTCTGAAACGCACTGGGTTACGGTGCGTTTTTGTTATCTAACGAATAAATGATCACGCAGGAAGTCAAAGCATATTATCAAAACGGAGCTGAATGTGAAGAAAATTGTAACAGTTAATGCGAATGTAACAATCCATGTTGGTATTTTAAAAGGGATGACAGGATGTGTTACTAGTTATGATGCGGATACTGGGATGGCCGAAATCGAATTGGATCCATTTACAACGGTTATAATTAGGTCTGTATTTCTAACGCAATAAGGTTTGTATAGGATTCTTTAGAAAATTAATATTTGATTTTTATAGTGACCCAATATATTCTATGATTAAAATTGAGTTACATATTTTAAAATCATCACCAAGAGAATCTGCAAATTTACGGGTTCTTATTTAAAACATAATGCCAGAAAAGCTGAGGTGAATAAAGTGCAAAGTTTAAAATCTTTAAAACGTGACGTATACATTTTTCTTCCATTGTCTATTTATTTTTCCTCCATTTTTATTTCATTCTATATTATAGAGAATACATTCAACTTGCTAAGTTTTTTACCAGCACTTGGAACCCTGTATGTCTGGGTAACTAGTGTGATAGACATTAAAAATAAAAATTACAAAATAAAATAAAAAAGCATCTGAACTAGATGCTTTGCTCTTAATGTTATAGAATATTGACGCCCATGACCATACAGCTACCAAAAACAATACATACCAAACCTAAAAATATTAAAAACCCTGGCAAATCAATATGCTCAAGTAGCGCGCATATTAATAATAAAAAGGGGTAGACTAGAATTTCAATCCAGGTAACGCCCCCTGCTTTCTTTATTTCTCGGTAAGATACAACGCTGACAAGTAAAATGCCTAATACAATCAACCCTATCCCTAACATCATCCATTCACCCTTTTGAAAATTTAGTATTTCACTTTCATATACTGCTCTTTTACGAGCACCAATAATTCCCTCAGTTTCTTCTCTACAGGATGTTCTTGATTTTCTGGTACTTCTCTCCCGTATGATGAGAAGCTTTGTGAGCATGCACTAGATGTGACTTCCAATTTCGCGTATGAGAAAGTATGCTCATTTTCTTCATCAATGTTTTCAGTAGTGCTTCCATTTGAACCAACGCGTATGCAGCTTTCGTCAAGTTTGGTGCGCTTTCCTTCCTTGTTAACCGTGTAATAGGTATCGTTGACTTCCCCATATTTCATATTAGGTGTTGATGTTACTGCGGTCCCGTCTGCAGAAAAAATAACAACACGAAACCCATCTTCTTCTGGCAACAACTCAGCTCCTGGAACATTATATAGTACCAATAGGTCTCCTTCGTATGCTTCTGGAATGAGATAAATGGTATCTGTAGTGTCTTTTCCAAATCGGATACAACCGCTTAAAAGAATCATAATAAAGATCCCGCAATACATTATAACTTTTCTCATAGAGTTTCTCCCGTTATGTGTAAGAATGGTATAGTATGTATTATATAATGCAATATATTTCCTTGGATAGAATAAGTTTCTAGTTTGAAGTCGATTTTACTATTGTCATATAAAAGATTGATGTCAGTGGATGATTGGCTCGAAGAGAAATGGAGTGAATCGATGGGCAGACGTTTTGCATTAACATATGAAAATAAGATTTTGAGAAGAATAATGATTACCGTAAGCATTGTCATACTCGTTTTCATTGCAACAGGGTGTGATTCTGTCCAAAATGATGCAAAGGATGTAACGGACATTCCGCTTAACAGCAAACTAGATTCCCTTATTTCAGAAAGTATCATTGCCTGGAATCAAGACAAATTAAATCATACAGAAAAACAATTTGAGACACATGTAATCTATGGAACTGAAATGAAGGATGAAAAAATGTATGTCTACCTTCATTCCCTCATGCAAGGATACAACCGCGAAACACAAACAGTTTCTCAAGCAGGACATTTACTTCCAGTCCGTGTGACAGTCACAAAAAATGGGGAGGATTACCGTGAACCAGGAGATGGTGCTGAAAATGAACCTACTTTGCGCAACATGTTCCCGAAAAAGTATGCGGATCAAGCACTCACTATCTCAAATGAAACGATTCAATCATTAGAATCTCGTATGCAAGAATCTGTTGCTAAGTGGCTGGAAGATACAAGTAATAAGAGACAAGATAGATAACAAATAAAATATTCAAAATCGAATATTATACAAAAAAAGGAGAGATATAATCTCTCCTTTTTCTACTTTATACCTAGCATTATTTGTTATATCCACCAAGTTGCTGTTCTGCCATAGCAACGAGACGTTTTGTGATTTCTCCACCTACAGAGCCGTTCGCTCTTGCAGTTGAATCCGCGCCTAATTGTACGCCGAATTCTTGTGCAATTTCATATTTCATTTGATCCAGTGCGCTTTCTGCACCTGCAACCACTAAAGAGTTGTTACGATTGTTTGCCATCACATATCACCTCCTGTACGTTTAATATGCTACGAAACAAAGAAAATATTATTAGTAAATAAATCCATTTATAACGTGTACTTTTCAACCATTTTACTTTCCGATTACAATTTCAGCATAATAACAGTACAATTTTTCTTTATTTGCATGAGTTTACATAATGTGAAATATGATTATGA
Source organism: Bacillus sp. FG16 (assembly GCF_057809515.1). Lineage (NCBI taxonomy): Bacteria > Bacillati > Bacillota > Bacilli > Caryophanales > Bacillaceae > Bacillus > Bacillus sp. FG16. The sequence goes on along the minus strand of NZ_JBMDKC010000009.1, from coordinate 80,872 downwards.
AGAGTTTTATTTTACAAAAAATTTATCGATGTAATTGTATTACAAGTTCTTCTAAAATATTGACAGATAATATGCCACGTGTTAAATTCGAAATATTTAAATATTAAGGAGATGAGTGACTGATGTCATTTAATAAGATAGAAGAATATTGGTATATGTACGCTAAAGAAAATGAGTTAAACATGAGCGTTCCAGATGCATGGATGTTTGGAGATGGTTCCAAAGAAATGGGAGATAAATTAGGAAGTTTAGTAGTTAAAGGAATCAAAACAGGAACATGCGCTGCACATTGTATTTATGAGCTTGAAGGGGAAGAAATTCAAAAAGTTGGTCAGTATGATATTGTATTGGATGGAGACAATAATCCATTAGCAATTATAAAATATACAAAGATCGATTTACTAAAAATGAATGAAGTAACAAGTAATTTTGCAAGATCTGAGGGTGAAGGAGATTTAAGCTATGATTATTGGTATAGTGAGCACGTTAAATTTTTCACTTGGGAATTAAGTCGGTATGGACTTACTTTTACTCCAGACTTAATGCTCGTTTGTCAAACGTTTAAAGTAATGGATGTCTATAAAGATTAAACATGGATGAAAATCAAACATGTTTAATCTTTATATTATGTTTTTAAGCATTTCGTCATGTAAAAAAACAAAATCCCCTTAATACAGGGGTTTTGTAATCTATACTGTTCGTAATCCTTAGTAAACCGTTGATACTGTTTGGATAGTTCATTCTCAATTTCATCGTACGCCATTGTACCTGCTAATTCTTTACGTGTCTGTTCTTCAATATATCGAGATACTGTAATCAATCCCATCATCCTAACGCCTCACTATTTGGTTCAAAACTAGAGCCATTCGCGGATAAAGCAGAACAACTTTCCCCTTCTTATACCATACTTATCCTTTATTGTTCCTTTATACCTTTAGTAATTGTGTATCGGTAAGGCTTATCTCCTTCTCATACAACTTTGGATGAAGTGAATAGCTGAAAATAAAAGGAACTCTCAGAATAGAGTTTTTAATCAAGTGCGTACCTTTTATTACTTACTATTTAGCCTACGTACATATTACATAGTGTATTTTATCATCCAATAAATTGGATTAAAACCTGGTTAAACTTTTCCCGCTCTTCCCAGAATGTACCGTGACCACTGAATTGAAAAGGTACAAGTTGTGCATTTCCCAATAATTTTTGCGTCTCTTCTCCTTTAGTAAATGGAACAATTTTATCGTGAATACCGTGAATAATTAGCGTCTGTACATTTATTTTACCAAGATCGCTATACACATTTTCATCTCTCAATGTTCTCATAATCGCAGCTGTCGACCAACTAGCCGCTTCCAATCCTAACTGTAGAAACCATTCGGAAAATGGTCCAGTGATTTTCTGAAAGAAAAATTGATTTGTTACACCCTGCAACATATTAGGGCGATCATTCAGTGTGTCTGTAATGAACTTATTCGCAATCTCTTTTTCCACACTAGTCGGAGATGCAGCACCAATTAGGACTAATTTGGATACTCCAAATCCTTGATAACGAGCCATATAACGAATTGAAATTGCACCACCTGTGGAGTGTCCTGCTAGTGTGACATCTTTAAGCTGTAACGCTTTAATTACTACTGCTATATCATCTGCCAATCTATCAAAATTGTATCCACTATATGGTTTGTCTGAATTGCCGTACCCCCTCCAATCAATGCCTATACATCGATATCCCATTGCTGGAAGTACATTGTACTGATATTCGAATTGCTTATGGTTTAATGGCCACCCATGTATAAAAAGTATTGTTTTCTTACCTTTCGAATTTATATCTTCTACAAAAATTCTTACATCAGATTCAACAGGTATTAAGTATCCCATGCAGACTCCCCCATGTAATAAAGATTGCCTCTACAATAAGATATTCAGCTTAAGAGAATCTATGCTGTTTCAAGTCTACTCTAAATTGCTCTAAAGACCAGTTCGACTACAAATAATAATTCATGAAATTCGCGTTATATAGATGGGAAATTCAATATGTTCTTATCGATTTGAGCATGTTAAAATAAACCTAAAAAAGGATGGGAAAATATGACACAGTTATGGCGATCTTTTGGACATGTCGTTCCACTATTTTTAATCGCAACCGTTATTGTATGTATAATTGCATTTGTATTGGCAAAAAAAAGTGCGAAAGATAAAGTTATACAGAAAAACACAATCTTTATGAACATAGTGTTTCCTCTTTCGATTATTGCAATTTTACTCATTACCGTTACACCAAGATTTACTGGGATGGAACAAATACGAGTTGTAAACTTGATTCCGTTTATTGGTATGTATAAGCTTATGACCAATTATGTCGATATTATGGTTCCTATCAAAAATATATTGTTTAATATTATCCTATTTATGCCATTTGGCTTCATCTTATTTTGGAAATATCACGCAAAGCTTTCTATTTATCAAGTGACTATGATAGGATTTGTATTTTCTCTGCTAATTGAATTTATCCAATATGTCTTTCCAGCAGGTCGTTCATCAGATATAGACGATGTGATATTGAACACCATTGGAACATTAGTAGGATGTTTATTCTGGAACCGAATGTGTAAATTATTTCCAAAACTCTTAAAAACATCGAATGCGAAGACTACTATGCAAAATAACTTCCAATAACGATTTTTATAGTAATAAGCCGTTCATTTGAGCAGCTCATTACTATTTTTGCATAACGTGGGTGATTTCCAAAATACTAGATGTACCCTTTATAATCTTTCAGTAGGTATACAATTTCTCAAGTAATTACTGGTTTATACTATATGAAAATTAGAGTATATGAAGAAGAAATAGAAGTATTGGCAGAGTGCTACACTATTAAGAATGATTTTTTCGCAAGGAGCATTTATATGAAAAACAGAAAGAATGTAATATTACTAATAGTATATTTCTTATTTTTGAGTGGTTGTAATCAAGTTAATGAAGATGAGGTAAAAAAATATATAAAAGAAAAACACGGAATCGATGTTGTTGTAACACATATGAGCCCTTTAAATGAAAATAATATGGGGCATGCATACCATACTGTGCAAGCAAAGAATAATAAAAATATTCAATTTCGAGTAGAGGTAGATGGTCTCTTCTATTCATCCATAAAAAGTGATGAATACAAATATGGAAAAAAAACATTTGAGGCATATCAGAAATTCCAACCAACTCTAGAAGAAATGAAAAAGTTAGGATACGTGGAAACTAAAACTGATAACACTCTTCAATATTTGTCAGAGGATAGAAGATCAGATGAAGGGAAACCAACTAATGAATTATTATTAACTTTGCAAATGAGTAATTCAATTGACTTTAGCCAATTGAATTCAGTAGAATTAGATCATTTATATGCTCTATTTCAACTCATTCAGGAGAATAATAAAAAGATAACAGAACTTGAAATTAAGGATCATACTGGCCAATCTTTAGGTGAACCTTTTAAAAATGTGCAAGAAATGATAACAAAAGAAGAACTGTTACAAACAATGAAATCTACAATGAAAGACCCCAAAAACGAATAATGGAAAAATCGGATTAAAACGCACACCAAAGTAGAAGAAAAATTACATGAAATGCAAAACGATCGATTTTCAATTGAAGGGATTGCGTATTCAAGTTCGGATGATGAAAAATATAGAAAATATATAGTGACTTTAGTTATTAATACCACTAATACTATATTCGAGAACAATCTCCCTTTAATTGAGGATTTAATCAAAGTAACCACAATCCTTAAAGAAGAACTAAATACGAAAAACTTTGACATCAATTTAAAAATAAGACTGGAACAAAAAATACAATTTGGTTATTATCAAAAGAAATCCAAGAAGCTAATAACATTGAATATCTTGTAACAGGGAGACTTCTTAAGAATTAAATGGAAAGCCCTTTTCATGTTTATTATTTGATGTGAAAGCACAGTCTTTCAATTTGTAATAGAAAATAGAAAATCACTAAAAAAACAAAAAATCTTTAGCTGTAGAGGAAAAAGTGAAAAATAGGATCCTATTCATATAGGGCTCCATTTTTATATCAAACCTATATAGGTGTATACACATAAAATTCAATTTCATGAAAAGAATGACGGAATCTCGTATCAATTACAAATACCATCACACCCACAGCTATACGTAAAACACAATTAGTATACCAATGAGATCATGTTACGTGCAGAAATCCCCTTTTTCTCACCAGACTTATCTACAAGAATAAAAAAGGAAACACAAGATATGTTCCCTTTTCACTATTTGTTTTCTACACTTTTCATTCCAATGTTTCTAGATGCTGAATATATCCGACCCCTAGCAGGTAGACATCTACCTCCTTCAGCAGGGATACGGAACTTTCCGTTTAAATTATTTTAGTTACATTGAATAACAACCCTATATATCCCTTTAAACAAATTACGTAATAAAGTAACATTAGCTTTAAAATCTAGATATATTTAATGTTTTTTCACTGCTATTACTAATCAAATTATAGTATTTTGTATTAAAATCGTATGATTTAGGACTAAATATAAAGTGAAAATTTTATAAAATTTCATAAATATGTAGTTTTAGATATTTATGATGAAAGACCCACTAAATAACTTAATTGATTTTATGAAAGATTTCCTTACTTTATTGATTACACTATTACACCCAGAATTATTTACCAGAAAAATGTTATGTAAACTTTTAATTTGCCGATTAGACGAAATAGTTTATCAATTTACTGATATCTTATCATTAGTTAGAAAGAGCCTACTTAAAAACGTAGACTCCTTTAGGTATCCAAACATTACACATATAACAAACATAAAAAAATAACATCGAATTCTTCTGTTAGTTTATTTAATATTTAATGACGTAGATAATGTATTCCAAGGTGCATTTGTAGATGTGTTTTGATATTTGAATTGTCCATTTTGCTGTCCCGAAGCATCCCATTTATACTCCCAACCATCAACTGTTCTATCACCATTAATATCAATCATCTTAGAATCTACTTTTTTTAGTTTTTGCCCACTCATTTGGGCAATTGGATTTCTACCGTATCCCATTTCATTTGTATAAATGTATAAATAGCTTCCTCCATGATCTTTAACCGTACTTAAATTGTTTGGACCAATAAATTCAACTCCCCCTAATTGAGATTCAACTTTTACTACATTTAATGATGTTAATGGTGGTGCAGGTGCTGCAGATACATCTGTCGCTAAGCCAACTGTTGCTCCCACTACTAATGATGAAACTCCTACAATCATTCTTTTTAGCATACACTCATCCCCTTTCCATTTAATACAAATTGATTCTATCATAATAATTTCATACATTTCCTTCCCTTTAAAAGAGTTAACAAAAAGTACCCATTTATATATGAAATTGTGCATATTCATTGCTTTTTACCCTTTATACTTATCATAAATCATACTAAAGTATAATTAGTTCTCTCCCCTGATTGACTTACCACATTTGGACCCATTTTCTAAGAACTAAAAAATGGTACATAGTTCACTGGTTTAACAAATAAATAATAGAATTGCAAAGTCACCTTAATTTAAATTGACTTTTCCTCTAGTATTATAAGCAAGATCCACCACTTGCATCGATTAACTCACCAGTTATCCAACGACTATCTGATGAAGAAAGAAACCCTACAATATTAGCTATATCATTAGGTTCTCCCCACCTATTAAAAGTCGATAAACCTGCAGCATATTTTTGTCCATCTCTATTCCCCAGCGTCTCAGCGTTCATTTCTGTGTTAATTATGCCTGGGAGAATTGCATTTACTGTAATACCACGAGCACCAAGTTGTTGAGCTAAAGTATGAGTGAGTGTATTTATTGCCCCCTTAGATATACTGTAGGCAAAAACACTTGGGGAGGCTACTCTTGTGACAAAAGACGAAATATTTATAATCCGTCCTCCATCTTTTAAACACGGCAAAGCCTTTTGAATAATGAAAAATGGAGCCTTCACATTAATATTCATAACCTCATCAAAAGACTCCTCTGTAGATTCCTCTAACGTTAAAACCTGCCCAATTCCAGCGTTGTTTACAAGGATATCAAATGTAGTATTACCTATATATTTTTGAAGAGATTGATCCATCATTGAATACAAGTTATTAATGCCATTAAAAGTACTTAAGTCTGCACTAATCGCAAATGCAGAACCGCCATCTAGTTTAATTTTATCCACTACACTTTCTGCTTCTTCTTTTCTTTTACTATAGTGAACAACGACTAACGCACCAGCATGTGCCAAATGTAAGGCAATACTTCGGCCTATCCCTCTACTAGCCCCTGTTACTAATGCAATTTTCCCCTTCAATTTATTCATCTCATCATCCCCTTGTTTAAAAAATTCTACTTATTTATATCACAGAATACCCTTTGAAATGTTGCTCACTAATTTGATATCCATAAAACTAAAAGGCCCACTCATAATTATAAGAGTCGGCCTTTTCACTTCACATATTCATTAGCTTTACATACAGCATCCCTAACTGTTATGTACCTTGTACTAAGAATCAATAAAGAATCTAGATGGTATTATAGGTAAATCCAGCTATTCATGTACATTTTGCTTAGAGTTTCTGCCTTTAAACAGTTCGTTTAGGCTTCTATGTCTATATTCAATAATATTTCAGCAATACCTATATTTTTCATCTTTAATATTTTTATTTCTTAGGCATGAGCATGCTTTGAAAAATCCTAAAAACTAGTTGATAATCTTTTAGAATCTAACTTTCCTATAATACTCTTTGCTATTTCTTCAATATTTTCATTTAGAAAGAAATGATTACCTTCAAAAGAATGAAAAGTACACGTTTTACTTGTGTATCGTTCCCATTTTATTACTTGATCATATGTAGTAAATTCATCATTTTCCCCATTAAATATAAGAAAATCAATATCACATAGTTTTATATTATTATCATGAATGTATGTCTCGACAATCTTAAAATCTGCTCTTAAAATAGGGAGAAAAATCTCCATTAATTCTTCTGATTGAAGTACCCCAGATGGTGTACCTCCCATTGCAATAACTTCTCTTTTAAATTGTTCATTAGGAAGATTATATCGGATATTTTTTATTTTACTATTTGGATGGTTTCTACCGGACAAAACAAGAAATTCAGGTAATTCGTTATTAGAATCCTGTATTTTCCTGGCTACTTCATAGGCAATCAAACTCCCCATGCTATGCCCGAATAGAATGTACGGCGAAGCATCTATTTGCTTAACTATACTAGTGTAGGCATCATTTACGGCCTCTTCCATACCTTGGTACAAGCTTTCTTCGATTCTATATCCTCTACCAGCTAATTCTATCGGGACTACTTCAATATATGGATTAAAGTAATTTTTCCATTTTGCGTAGTTAAACGCAGATCCCCCAGCATGTGGAAAGCAAAAAAGTTTAGTCTTCTGCATTGATTTTCTCCTTACTTTCAAATTTGTATATATTTTGGCAAATTGTATAAATGTCTTTAATTATTATCTCTTGTGGAAATTCATCTCTTGTTGCACAAGCAGATAACTTATAATTTGGATCAATGTTATATTGTTTAAAGTAAAAGTTTTTAGGTATATGCTTGTATGAAATTAAAGTTCGTGACTCTTTTTTTATAGAGAATGAATTTAACGGGATATAAAGTCCTTTTCCAATCGTTTTGATATAACTTTCTTTTAATGTCCATAAATCATAAAAATAATTAATTTGTTCATCAGAATTCATATTAGATATATCATAAAATTCTTCCTCTGAAAAAAATTCATGCGCTAATTTAAAAGCCTCTATTTCTGAAACTTTTTCTATATCAATACCCACATTAAAATTAGCAGTAGCACAAACCACCCATTCTCCTGAATGTGACACATTAAAATGAAAGTCAGAAAATTTTTCAACAAAAGGTTTTCCATACTCATTATATATAAATCTAATTTCTTCATTATTAATTTTATACTTTTGGCAGATTAGAGATCGAATTAGTAAATCTCCTATCAGAGTTCTATTAATGTCGCATGAATTTAATAAACGCTTCATTCGTTCTTTCTTCTCATTTGAAACCAAGTAACTAAGTTGCTTAAGCAAATGACTTTCAATATTCTTTGGTATTTTCACAGCTTGAATTTGTATAATAAATCACTTCCTTTTTTAAAGAATTACTTCATATATGAACGTTACAGAAACTCAAATTAACTTTATTAAATTGCATATACAATAGAAAAGGTGCATATTTACATATCAATGAAAATATACACCTTTCCTCAGTTATATCATCAAGGTATTCTCTTCTATTACAAAGAATTTAGAGCATTTACATCATACTTTGAGCAACTCATATAGGTTTATATGTATCTATCAAGTAATTTTTGCACTATCCCCTTAAAAAATAATGCTCTTGATATATTCATCATTGCCTACACTTGTTTGCAGTTATTGGGCTGCCCTTTTCATTCATAAGCGTTGCATCTTTTATACTCTCTACTTTTCCGTTAATAAAATGGATTTTTCTTTTATTCCTTCAAATTCATTTAGTACATACATAGCTATTTTTTCAACTGCAGGTGAATCTACTATTTCCTCATGTGATCCAGGGACTGAATACCTATTTACTCTACCTTTTAATAAAGGTCCCCAATCTGTAAACAACTCTTTTCCTTCCTCAGCACTAAAGTAGAGAACTTCTCCAGAGTATGGTATTAAATCATGCTCTGCCATTAAGTTCAGGCATTTCCTATGAGCATTGATAACTTGCTTCAAATTCATAAGATCTGCATCTGGCGGGAGTACTCCTTCCATAATTAATCGCTCCACAAGCATATCTTGTTTATGGATGAGGCCTTCTTCCTGCTCAGTAAAATCTCTAGGAATGAAATGCTCATATATATATGAGAGCATATCCTCCGTTGTTTTATAGTCCTGCTCTGAAGGTACTTTAGTATCCATTAGTATCAACAACTCAACTTCCTCACCTTGATTCTTTAGTACAGTTGCGATTTTATAAGCAATTGCACCGCCTAAAGACCATCCTCCAAGACGATATGGACCTTCTGGCTGAACACGTTTTATTTCTTCGATGTAAAGTTGAATTACTTCCGGCAAAGTTAACTCGTCAATTTCTTTCTTTTCTATAAGAGGATTCTGTAAACCATAAAATGAACAATGGTTCTTAAGCAATCTTGCTAGTTGAATGTAACAGAATACATTCCCCATAAACGGATGAACGCAGAAGAAAGGTCTTTTCTCTGATTCTTGTAGTGGAACTAGCGCTACTACTGATTTCGTCATATCATGCTTATCACGAATAAGGCATGCGATTCCTTCCACTGTTGGATTCTTAATCAATGTAGACACCTTAATCTCTTTTCCAAACTTCTCCTTAATTTTTGAAACTAATTTAATTACAAGGAGAGAGTGTCCTCCTCTATTAAAGAAATCATCATTTACATAGACATCTTCTATCTGTAACACATCCTGCCAGATTTCAATCAACTGATATTCAATTTCATCCCTTGGAATGATTGGTGTAGAGAAGTTATTTTCTCTATGAATAGTTAAATTGTTCAACGCCTTTCGATCAACTTTGCCATTCGTTGTAAGAGGAATCTCGTCTACCTTAATAAAGTGAGCGGGAACCATATAATTTGGTACTTGTGTCTTGAGATATTCACGCCACTCATGCATACTACCATCTCCAACTACATAAGCAACCAATCTCTGCTCTCCTAATTTATCCTCTGTTACCAAAACTACTGCTTCTTTTACCAATGGATGCCCCTCTAGATTCGCTTCAATCTCTTCAAGTTCAATACGAAAGCCCCTAATTTTCACTTGATTATCAATTCTTCTCAAGTAATCTAAATTACCATCAGGTAAATAACGAACCAAATCTCCCGTACGATATAAACGCTCTTCTTCATTAAATGGATGACGGATAAATCGCTCTGCTGTTAATTCTGGACGATTCAAGTATCCTCTCGCTATACCTGCACCACCGATATATAGCTCACCTGTTACACCAACTGGAACAGGTAGCAAATTTTTATCCAATACATAAGTTTGAACGTTCGGCAACGGACGTCCAATCGTAATTCTCTTACTATCTGTTTGAATATGATAACACGTTGCATCAACCGTACATTCTGTAGGACCGTATACGTTATAAAAATCAATTTTTTCGGTCTCTACTAGCTGTTCCCATAATGACGGCATGATTGCTTCACCACCGACTAATATCTTACTTGGTACATGAACATCAGCACTTATTTCTAGCAACCCTCCATCTATAAGTAATTGAAGTAATGAAGGTGTCATATCAAACATTTCCAATTTATTCTCCCTAATATAGGACACAAATTGTTCCGGATTAGTGCGAACTTCACTTGGGATAATATATAAACTTGAACCATAAAGCAACATTTGTAATTGCTGAATAGATACATCAAAGGCAATTGACGCATTCAAACCGACGCGCATATTACTAGGTATGTCATGTGAGAAAACTTCTTTTTGTAAACCATAGGATAGGTTTATTACAGAATGGTGCTGTACTAAAGCCCCCTTTGGATTCCCTGTCGAACCAGAAGTATAGATAACATACGCTAAGTTTTCCCCTGTTACCTCACATATTGGTGAAAGTTTGCTTTCTTGAGAAAGCATTGCTTGGTCCCTATCTAGGCAAACTGTCTTGATGTCTTTAGGTATCCATCCTAGTAATACCTCATTTGTAACTAACACTTTAATTCCCGTGTCTTGTAAAATATATTGCAGGCGGCTTTCCGGATTCGATGGATCCAATGGAACATAGGCTGCTCCAGCCTTCCAAATTCCCATGAGACCAACAATCATCTCAACTGATCGATCAAAGCAGAGGCCAACTAATGACTCTGTCCCAATTCCACATTTCTGTAAATGATGGGCTAATTGATTAGCTCTTTCATTCAGCTCTCGATACGTTAGTTGCTGTTTTTCATCTACCACTGCCACCGCGTCAGGTGTACGATTTACTTGCTCTTCGAATAGTTGATGAATTACATTCTCACGTGGATAGGATATAGCATTATTATTCCATTCTTCCAATAGCTTTCTTTGTTCAGCCTCCGTAATATATACTAGCTCCGATAGATTTTGATCAATGTTTTTGAGCATTTGCATTAACACTTTGTGTAAATGACCCAGCATTCGTTCAATAGTTACTCTATTAAACTTACTACGGTCATACATTAACTTTAACGATAACTGAATTCCTGGAACTACAGCCAATCCTAATGGATAGTGGGTTTGTTCTACCCCTTTCAATTCACCAATTTCCAGATTTTCTGAAGATTCTTCTTTCACTGGATAATTTTCAAACACATATAAACAATTGAACAGCGGTGTACCTCTAGGAACCTCACTCCACCCCTGAATCTCTGTCAAAGAAGCATACTCATATTGTCTTCTTTCTATCTCTTCCTCTTGTAACTTCTGCAACCAATCTATTACTTTTATATCATCCATCAATTGAATTCGCGTCGGTGACGTTGTAATGAAAGGACCTACGATGTTTTCAACACCAATAATCTCCGTAGAACGCCCTGAGCTTGTTACACCAAAGACAATGTCATTTTCTCCACTATATCGGCTCATGAGATATGCCCATGCACCTTGAATTACTGTACTCAAAGTAAGTTTATTTCGTTTCGCCCATCCTTGTAACTCTTGAGTCTGCTCTTCTGATAAATACGTAACCTTCTCTGTGTAACCTTTTTCTTCCTCTTTATTTTCTAAGCCCAGTAAAGTTGGTACAGTAAAACCTTTTAGCTTCTCTCTCCAGAATTGTTCCGCCTGCTCCTTATCTTGTTCTCTGAGCCATTGGATATATTTCTTATATGGTGAGGATTTAGGTAACTTTACAGCTTCTCCATTCATTCTCTTCTGATAGACTGTAAGTAATTCATTAAAGACCAATGGTAAACTCCATCCATCCAGTAAAATATGGTGATGTGTCCAAACAACCCGATATTCTTCCTCACCTTCTTGAATGACCGTTACCCGCATCAATGGTGCTTCATCAAATTGGAAGGCTTGTTTTCGATCTAATTCCAAAAAGACTTTTCTTTTTTCTTCTATCTCTTCACTTGTCATTGTACTCCAGTCTTCTTTGTTCACTTTAAATGGGATATTTTCATACACCACTTGTACAGGTTCTTCAATTTCGTCCCATACAAATGCTGTACGAAAAATTTCATGCCGCTGAATTACAGATTTCCACGCCTGCTCAAAAGTAGGAATATCCATTTCCCCTTGAATCATAAAACTCAATTGCACTATATACGGTGCAACATGTTCATCCCCTTGATCATGCAATGTGTGGAAGATCATACCTTCTTGCAAAGGTGATAGTGGATATAAATCAGTAATCTGATTTTTCTTTCCACGATGCATTTTATTTAGTACATTTGTCAAACCTTCTTGGCTAAGATTAGCCATTGCAAAATCCGAAATGGTCAGTGCAGATTCTCTATCTGAAGATTGAATCAATCTACTCAGTTGATATAGCATATTCTGTGCAATACTTTGAATCGTTGATTTGGCAAATTGTCCAACATTGTATACCCAAGTGAACTGAAGTTTTCCATCCGTTACAACCCCAATTACATCAATTACATGCGATCGCTTGGAACCGGCAGCATGATCTAAACGCTTAAATTCGTTCTCTGGAATAAACATTGCATCGCTAGAAAACATTTGGTCAAATTGTCCAAGATAGTTAAAACTAATAGACGGTGTATATTGGGAGCTTAATGGCTCACACATTGTTGTGTTCATGTAACGCAACACCCCATAATCAACACCCTTATTAGGAATTTTGCGAACTTGTTCTTTAACTGCTTTTAATGCTGCAATTGGCGTATTAGCATTAGTAATATTTAAATGAACTGGGTAAATACTTGTAAACCATCCCACGGTTCTCGATAAATCAACATCTTCAATAATCTCTTCTCGACCATGTCCCTCTAAATCTACGCTTAATATCGGCTGTCCCGTACATGCTGCTGTAGCTTGTACCAATGCTGCTAATAATACTTCATTGATTTGGACACGGTGAGTGCTTAAAGTCTCTTGCAATAACATACCGGTCTCATTCTCGTTTAACACCACAGTAATTTCCTCAGTTACTGCGCTTACTGGATTACTTATAGTACCATCTACTGGCAGTATAACTACGTCTTGTTCAACCTGCTGCTCCCAGTAATGTAGCACTTCTTTTGATATTCCAGTTTGAGCGTAATGTTGTAATTTCTCCGACCATTCTTTAAAAGATGTACTCTTCATAGGTAATTGAATTTTTTGCCCTTGGACCGCTTGCGTATATGCTGTTTGCAAATCTTCCAATAAAATTCGCCAAGAAACACCATCCACGGCTAAGTGATGAATTGTCCAAAATAATCGGCCAGTCTCCTCACCTTCATCAAAATACACCATTCTCATTAAAGGACCATCATGTAAATTCAATCTTTCTTGTGCAACATTAATCTCTTTTTGAATAACTTCATGCCAATCCGCTTCCGGCACTTCGTCTAATGAAATGACAGTCAGCATCAATTGTTCTTCAATTCCTTCATTCCACTGTTCCCAAGTCCCATTAGGTAAACGTTCATATCTTAAACGCAGGGCATCATGATGAAGTAGAAGGTTACGCGCTGCCTTTTCCAGTGACCCTATGTCCAATTTTTCTTTCGTTCTAAAGAACATGGATTGATTCCAATGATGTGGATTAGGATGATTTTGTACAAAAAACCTTTGCTGAATAGGTGTAAGTATCGTCTCTCCAGTTATAATTCCTTGTTCAGCTTGTACACCTTGTTCTTCTTTGACTACTTGCGCCAACTCAGCAATCGTTTGGTGTTCAAATATTTGTTTTGGTGTCAATTGTAAACCAGCTTGCTTCGCGCGAGAGACAATCTGAATACTAAGAATTGAATCTCCACCAATTTCAAAGAAGTTATCATTCATACCAATACGTTTTGAACCTAGCACACGTTCCCAAATGATAGAAAGCTTATGTTCACGTTCATTTCTTGGGGCCACGTATCCTTCTTGTGTTCCTTGATAATTTGGTATAGGTAATGATTTCCGATCAATCTTTCCATTTATGGTTAGCGGTAATTCTTTCATTTCGACAAAGTAGGAAGGTATCATATGGATTGGCAGTTTTGTTTTTAGATACTCTCGCCATTCTTCTAAACTGCCTTCGCCCACTACATAAGCTACCAGCCTCTTATCTCCCGACTGATTTTCCCTAACCATTACAACTGCCTCTTTTACCAAGTCATGCTCTTGTAAAGTCGACTCAATCTCCCCAAGTTCGATTCGAAATCCTCTAATCTTCACTTGATTATCCATTCTTCCTAAGTAGTCTATATTACCATCAGGAAGATATCTCACAAGATCACCTGTTCTATATAACCTCTCGCCTTCTTTGAATGGATGAGAAATAAATCGTTCGGATGTTAACTCTGGACGATTCAAGTACCCCTTTGCTAGACCTACTCCTCCGATATAAAGTTCCCCCATCACACCAACTGGAACTGGCAACCTATTACTATCTAATACATAAGTTTGGACGTTAGGCAATGGACGCCCAATTGTTACTCTCTTACTATCTTTTTTGATATGATAGCATGTTGCATCAACCGTACATTCTGTAGGACCATATACATTATAAAACTGTATTTTATCAGTCTCTACTAGCTGTTCCCATAATGACGGCATAATTGCTTCACCACCAACCAGTACCTTACTTGGAACATGAACGCCATCGCACGTTTCTAACAATCCGGCATCTATAAGTAATTGAAGCAATGAAGGTGTTATATCAAAGATTTCTAACTTGTTCTCCCTAATATAAGCTACAAACTGCTCCGGATCACTTCGTACTTCATTCGGAATAATATACAAACTTGAACCATAAAGCAGCATTTGTAATTGCTGGATAGATGCATCAAAGGCAATTGACGCATTTAAACCGACATGCACGTTAGATGGTATCTCATGTTCGAAAACCTCTTTTTGTAAACCATGCGACAAGTTTAGGACAGAATGATGCTGTATCAAGACACCCTTTGGATTCCCCGTTGATCCTGAAGTATAGATAACATATGCTAAGTTTTCTCCTGTTACTTCACATTTTGGTGAAAGAATGCTTTCTTGTGAAATCATTGCTTGATCCCTATCTAGACAAACTATCTTGATTTCTTTAGGTATCCAGTCTTCCAATGACTCGTTCGTAACTAATACTTGAATTCCAGTGTCCTCCAAAATATATCGTAGACGACTTTCTGGATATGATGGGTCTAATGGAACATAGGCTGCTCCAGCCTTCCAAATCCCCATAATACTAACAATCATCTCAACTGAACGCTCAAAGCAAAGTCCAACCAATGATTCATTCCCAATCCCGCATTGCTGAAGATAGTGGGCCAATTGATTAGCTTTTTCATTCAGCTCTCGATACGTTAACTTCTGTTTTTCATCTACCACTGCTACCGCATCAGGTGTACGATTTACTTGCTCTTTAAACAGCTGATGAATCGTACTTTCCTGTGGATATGCTACAGCATCATTATTCCACTCCTCCAACTGTTTTTGCTGTAATCCTGACAATATAGGCAACTTAGCTAATGATTTATCAGGATTCTCCACGATTACATTCAACCAGTTCCCAAAATGTTCAGCCATGGATTCAATAGTTAAGCTGTCAAATAAATCAGTTCTATAAACAAAAGTAAGTAATAAACCCTCTTCCACTTCTGCAGCAGTTAAACTTAAATCAAACTTAGCGATAGGAGCATTACTTTCCATTACTTCTATATTTCTTCCATGTAGTTCTGGTAGCTTCTGTCCCGTATTTTGCAAAGTAAACATGGTTTGGAAAATCGGAGAATGGCTTGTATTTCGTTCAGGCTGGATAACCTCTACAATTTTCTCAAACGGAACATCTTGATACTCATACGCCTTCAATGCTTTTATCCGCACTTGAGACAACAACTCTTGAAATGCCGGTGCATTACTTAAATCAGCTCGATAAACCAATGTATTGACAAAGAAACCAATCAGTCCTTCAATTTCTCGATAATTTCGATTTGCAATTGGGCTGCCAACAATAATATCCGTTTGTCCCGTATAACGAGCAAGGAAACTTTGATACGATGCCAATAAGGTCATGAAAAGTGTGGCCCCTTCTTGACGACTTAGTTCGTTTAATTTATCCAGTAATGAGCGCGATAACAAAACATTATGAGTTAATCCATGGTGGGTTTGCACTGGCGGACGCGGACGATCCATTGGCAACATTAAGACTGGTAACTCACCGGATAATTCTTCCTTCCAATACGCAAGTTGTTGATATAGTACTTCATCTTTCAACCATTCTCTTTGCCACTGAGCAAAATCGGCATATTGAACTGGTAGTGGTTCCAGCTCTGCTTGTTTTTCACCAATCGCATTCTCATAAAATGCCATCCATTCTTGAAGCAAGATTTCCATCGACCATCCATCTGAGATAATATGATGCATATTACATAGAAGAACCCATTCTTCTTCTGAAATTCTTATGAGTTTCCCACGGAACAATGGCCCTTTTTCTAAATCAAATGGAGATTCGACTTCAGTTTGAATCCATTGCTCCAACTTTCTTTCTCGCTCCTCTAATGAAAGCTTAGTTAAGTCCATTTGCAGAAGCGGACGGAAAACGTACGGTTGAATCTGCTGCATAGGATGGCCATCCTCTTCATAAAATACAGTCCGCAAAGATTCATGACGCTCTATCAACTGATTCCATCCCAACTCCAATGCCTCAGGTAACCAATTCCCTGTAAGACGGCATGCCATTGGCATATTATAAAGTGCACTATTAGGTGCAAATTGATCAATAAACCATAAGCGCTGTTGGGCATAAGACAGTGGAATATTTCCCCCTCGTTCCATCGGCATCAATGGTGGAATTTCTCGTTTTTCGCTCCCCTTACGTAACTGATCTATTCGTTTCGATAATGCCTCGACCGTTGAATATTCGAACAGTTCACGTACTGGCAATTTGATTTGAAAGACTTCCTGTAAGCGTGAGACCACTTGTGTAGCAAGTAGAGAGTGACCACCGAGCTCAAAGAAAGAATCCTGAACATCAATGTCTCTTATTCCTAGCACTTGACTCCACACTGAAGCAATAAGTTCTTCCAGCGGAGTTCTTGGGTATACAGTATTTTCAGCGGATTGTTCACTAAGTATAGGCAATGCCTTCAGATCAAGCTTTCCATTCGGTGTAAGTGGTAAAAATTCCATCTCAATAAAGTTTGTTGGAACCATGTAATTAGGTAAATGTGTTTGTAGATGTTCTCGCCATTCATGGACACTTCCTTCACCAACTACATAAGCTACTAATCTCTTATCACCTTGATTATCCTCTCGCGCCAATACAACAGCTTCTTTCACAGAAGAATGCGCCTGCAAAACAGCTTCTATTTCTCCCAATTCAATCCGGAAACCACGAATTTTCACTTGGTCATCTATACGTCCATGGAACTGGAGATTACCATCAGAAAGATAACTTGCTTTGTCTCCTGTATAATAGAGACGTTCTCCTGACTTGAAAGGATGTGGAATAAATTTTTCCTTTGTAAGATCCGGACGATTAGCATATCCACGTGCAAGGCTTTTCCCTCCAATATAGAGATCTCCAATTACACCAATTGGTACTAGCTGAAGATGAGAATCTAACACGTAAACTTCTGTATTCGCAATCGGTCGACCAATCGATGGCGTACCTGTTGTCACTCCTACAGGTACGTAACAATCTGTGGTAACAACGGTATTTTCCGATGGACCATACTGATTAATTACCACAAAAGGAATATCGTTAGATGGATACTGCGTTAATTGATCCCCACCAGTAATGATAAAACGAAGCTCCGTTTTATCTGGCCAAGATAATTTCAATAGTCTTTCCAGAATAGGCGTAGGTGCAAAACTAACTGTTATTTGTGAATCCATGAGCCAGTCCCTTAGCGCTTCTGGATTAATTCTCAGTTCCTCTGTTGACAAGTAGAGTGCTGCGCCAGCAGTTAGATACGGCCAAATCTCCTGGACAGCCGAATCAAAAGCAACCCCTGCAATCTGAGTCGCACGATCCTCTGCTGAAATTTGATAAACTTCTTGATGCCAAGAAACCATATTCATTAATGAGCGATTTTCAACCATGACACCCTTCGGTTTTCCTGTAGAACCAGAGGTATAAACAATATAGGCTAAGTTCTCTGGATTTATTTGACGTGTAGGTGCGATTACGCTTTCCACCGTTAGTTCTTCTAACCTCACCATTTCGACGTGTGCGAAATGTCCTTCTTGTCCTTCCGCCGTCACTACAAATTGAATTCCTGCATCTTCAATCATGTATTCTAACCTTGATTTTGGATACAACGGATCTAAAACAACATAAGCTCCACCAGCTTTTAAAATGCCTAGTAAACTCGCCATTAGCTCAGCTGACCTTGGAAGATAAACTCCTACCACTGACTCTGGGGCTACTCCCTTTCGCCGTAAAACATTTGCCAACTGATTTGCTTGTGTATCCAGTTCACCATAAGTCCACTGTTTTGTTTGATCAACTACCGCAATCGCATCCGAACGCCTTGCTACTTGCTCCTCAAATCTGTCGCAAATAAGACCCTGATGAGACATTTCCATTACAGTGTCATTCCATGTTTCTAATAACAAAGTACGCTCGGGTTCTGATAACATGCTTAGGTCATGCAACGGATTTTGTGGGTGATGAGAAACTTCATATAGCCATTTCTCAAAGTGTCCTGCCATCCGTTCAATAGTAGTAGCATTGAATAAATCCTTATTGTACTCAAAAGTAAAAAGTAATCCCTCTTCCGTCTCAACTGCCATTACACTTAAATCAAACTTTGCAATTGGACTATGGCTTTCTATCATTTCAATACTTCTACTAGATAACACCGGAAACTCTTGTTTCATATTTTGCAAAATGAACATAGTCTGGAAGATTGGCGAATGACTTGTACTTCGCTCCGGTTGCACAACTTCTACAATTTTTTCAAATGGAATATCTTGATATTCATACGCCTTCAATGCCTTTTGACGAACCTGATACAGTACATCTTGAAATGTCGGTCTACCACTCAAATTAGCTCGATAAACCAGCGTGTTAACGAAGAAACCAATTAGTCCTTCAATTTCTCTATAATTCCGATTCGCAATTGGGCTTCCGACCAGGATATCTTCTTGTCCCGTATAACGAGATAGAAAACTTTGATATGCAGCTAAAAGCGTCATGAAGAGTGTAGCCCCTTCTTTTCGACTAAGTTCATTCAAT
Organism: Bacillus sp. FG16; assembly: GCF_057809515.1. NCBI lineage: Bacteria > Bacillati > Bacillota > Bacilli > Caryophanales > Bacillaceae > Bacillus > Bacillus sp. FG16. Next base: position 61,450 of record NZ_JBMDKC010000009.1, on the reverse strand, counting down.
TTATCATGTAGCGTGCCTGGCAGAACCAGAGTGTATGTCGACCCGTGATGAGTTTGTATTGCGGGACGCGGGCGATCCATAGGAAGTTGGAGTACAGGAAGCTCCCCAGACAATTCTTCCCTCCAATATTGGAGTTGTTGATCAAGCACCTCCTCCTTTAGCCATCCTTTTTGCCACTGAGCAAAGTCAGCATATTGAACCGGTAATGGTTCAAGTTCCGCTACCTTTCCATCCGTTGCTTTCTCATAAAATGCCATCCATTCTTCAAGTAGGATTCCCATTGACCATCCATCTGAAATGATATGATGTAGAGTACAAAGGAGTATCCATTCTTCCTCTCCCACATGCAAAATACTTGTCCTGATTAATGGACCTTCTGTTAAATCAAATGGCACTTCTGTTTCTTGTTGAATTAAACGTTTAACTTCTTCTTCTTGATCTTCAGAAGAAAGCATAGTTAAATCCGTTTTCGGAATTGATTGAAAAGCATACGGTTCAATTTGCTGTACGGGTTGACCGTTCACTTCGTGAAAGACCGTCCGCAGTGATTCATGACGTTCTATTAGTTGATTCCATCCCGTTTCCAATGCTTCAAGTAGCCAATTCCCTGTAAGGCGGCATACCATTGGCATATTGTAAAGGGCACTATTAGGTGTAAATTGATCAATGAACCATAAGCGTTGTTGGGCATAAGATAGTGGGATAGCTTCTCCTCGTTTCATTGGTATTAGCGGCGGAATCTCTCGTTTTTTATCTCCTTTACGTAACTGATCTAGTCGCTTTGCCAGTGACTCCACCGTTGTATATTCAAATAGTTCACGTACTGGTAATTCGATTTGAAAAATTCCCTGTAAACGTGAAACTACTTGAGTAGCTAGTAGTGAATGACCACCGATTTCAAAAAAGGAATCCTGAACATTAATATTTTTTATTCCTAACACTTGGCTCCAAACGGAAACGATAAGCTCCTCCACTGGTGTTCGTGATGAAGTAATATCTTCACTTATGAACTGTTCTTCTAATTCCAGTAAGGCTTTCCGATTCACCTTACCATTTGGAGTGAGTGGCATACCTTCAATTTTGAAAAAGTATGCCGGAACCATATAATGTGGCAGTTGCTTCTTGAGATATTCACGCCACTCCCCAGTATCGCCTTCACCCACTACATAAGCTATTAACTGCTTATCTCCTGGTCGATTTTCCTTCACCAACACGACTGCCTCTTTTACAGATGAGTGATCATGTAAAGCTGCTTCAATTTCTCCCAATTCAATTCGGAATCCTCTAATTTTAACTTGGTTATCTATTCTTCCAATATATTCTAAGTTACGATCATTCATATATCTCACCAAGTCACCCGTTCGATATAATCGTTCCCCCTCCTTAAAGGGATGCGGAATAAAACGTTCAGTAGTTAAATCCGGTCGATTGAAGTAGCCACGTGCTAATCCTACTCCTCCAAGGTAAAGTTCCCCTGCCACACCAATCGGGACCACTTGTTGATATTGATCTAACACATACAACTCTGTATTATTAATCGGACGACCAATCGGAATAAGCATTGGTTCTTTTTCTAAATCACAATCGTAATAAGTCACATCCACAGTTGCTTCAGTAGGACCATACAAGTTAATTAACTTTGTTTGCTGAGCATTGTAAAAGATCCCCTTAAACCGGCGAACCTGCTCAGTGTTTAACGCTTCTCCACTAGTAAAAACTTGAATTAAAGACGAGACATCCCTTTTCGAATTATATAGTTCCATATAATTTAAGAAAGTAGATAACATCGACGGAACAAAGTGTATGGTGGATACACGGTATCGTTCAATATACTCCTCAATCACCGCAGGATCTTTCTCTCCTCCTGGTGGAAGTAAACAAACACGTGCTCCTACAAATGACCACCAAAATAATTCCCAGACAGAAACATCGAACGAAAACGGTGTCTTTTGTAGGATTGTATCCTCCTCGGACAATGGATATTTTTTCTGCATCCACTGTAGGCGATTGATAACGGAATGATGTTCAATCATTACCCCCTTTGGATTTCCTGTCGAACCCGAAGTGTATATGATATAGGCTAAGTTATTTGCTGTTACTCCACTTACCGGAGCTAAATTACTCTCTTTAGAAATCATCACTTGATCCCGGTCTAAACAAATTGCTTGAATATCTTTAGGTAACCAGTCCTGTAGTGCCTCTTTTGTTAACAGCACTTGAATTTGTGAATTCTCCAAAATATATCTTAGGCGTTTTTCGGGATAACTTGGGTCCAGTGGAACATAAGCCCCACCTGCCTTCAAAATCCCAAAGAGACCAATAATCATATCAGGAGAACGTTCAATACATATACCAACCAATGATTCAGGTCCGATACCTCGTTTTTGTAGAAAATGTGCCAATTGATTCGATTTTTCATTCAGTTCTTGATACGTTAGCTTTCCACCCTCATAAACTACCGCCACTGCATCAGGTGTCCGTGCAACTTGCTGCTCAAATAGCTCATGAATCATACGATCATGACCATAAACTACGTCCGTATCATTCCATTCTTCTAGGAGTTGTTTTTGCTCAGTATCCGATAACATTGACAGCTTTGTATATGATTCATCTGGATGATACGTGATTTCATTTAGCCAGTTCTCAAAATGTACTGCCATACGCGCAATGGTACTACTATCAAATAAATCCGTGTTGTATTCAAATGAGACGAATAGACCTTCTTCCACTTCATAGGCAGTTAAGCTCAAATCAAATTTAGCAATAGACATATTACTTTCTACCATTTCAATACTTCTATCAGGCAAATCTAGTCGTTCTTGTTTTATATTCTGTAGCGTAAACATGGTCTGAAATATAGGGGAATGACTCATGCTTCGTTCAGGTTGCACAGCTTCTACCACTTTTTCAAATGGGATATCTTGATATTCGTATGCTTTTAACGCCTTTTTCTTTGTTTGGTTCAAAATCTCCCGAAAAGTAGGGTTGCCACTCAAATCTGATCGATAAACCAACGTATTAACAAAGAAACCAATTAATCCTTCTACTCCCTTATGGTTCCGATTTGCAATCGGGCTACCAACTAGAATATCTTTTTGTCCCGTATAACGAGCAAGAAAGCTCTGGTATGCGGACATTAAAGTCATAAATAAAGTAGATCCTTCTTGTCGACTTATATCCTTCAATTGACTGAGCAATTTATAAGGAAAAATCACATGATGCGTAGCCCCAGAGTAGGTCTGCTTAACCGGCCGAGGTCGATCCACTGGCAGTTGTAAGATAGGAAGCTCACCAGATAATTCTTCCTGCCAATACGTAAGCTGACGATTTAGCACATCACCTTGCAACCACTCCTTTTGCCACTTCGCAAAGTCTGCATATTGAATGGATAATGAACTTAATTTAGCAGGATTTCCACCCATTTCTTCTTCATAGAAAGCAAGTAATTCATTCATGAATATACCAATGGACCAAGCATCAGAAATAATATGATGCATCGTACACAGTAATAACCATTCATCCTTCTCTAATTGAACAAGCTGATTACGAATTAAAGGACCATTCATTAAATCAAATGGTTCTTGCGCTTCTCTCGCAATTAAACTATCTACCTCTTTTTCTTTTACTTTTAGAGGAAGTTGAGAGTAATCCCTTACAGGTAATGCTCTAGGAAGAAATTCGAGAATTTGTTGCACAGGCTGTTCTCCTACTTCTTTAAAAACAGTTCGTAATGATTCATGACGTTCAATGAGTCGATTGAATCCCTTCTCTAATGCTTCAGGTATCCAATTTCCTTTTAGATGCCATACTGTTGGAATATTATATAAAGAACTGTTTGGGTTAAATCTGTCCATAAACCACAAACGTTGTTGCGCATAAGACAACGGGAGTGCTTCTTTATTCTCCTTTTTTTGCATTTGCTTCTGAAGCCATGCTCTCTTCTCAGGAGAAAGTGAACTCAGCTTTGCAAGTAAATCACTTCTCATTTTTTTACCCCTTCCTCAATCAAATTACTCTCGAATATCCCATGTGCTTCTTCCTCTGATAGCTCTTCTAATTGCTTAAGCAGTTCTAGTAATTCTTCATCATTACTGACTGCTGCTTCTTTTTGAATATAGTCTTGAAGACTTACATTCTCCTTAATATCATTCTGCATTTCTTGATTTTTGTTATAGAGCAATTGATCAATCTGTTCTGCCAATTGCTGCACCGTATGAAACATAAATAAATCATGCAATGGTATCTCGATTTCAAAAGCCTCTTTAAGATTGGAAACAGCTTGCGTAGCGAGTAGTGAATGGCCACCAATTTCAAAAAACGAATCTTGAATTCCGATGTTTTCCATACCTAAAACTTCATGCCATATCGAAACGATTGTTTTTTCCGTAGACGTACGAGGAGCAATATAACCACTTGCTATCTCCTGTCTCTCTGGCGCTGGTAAGGCCTTCCTATCAATTTTCCCATTAGGAGTGAGTGGAAATGCATTTAATCCAACAAAATAGGCTGGAATCATATAATTTGGTAGTTGATCCTTGAGATAATCACGCCACTTTTGAGCATCCCCGTCTCCTACAACATAGGCGATCAAACGCGGATCGCCAGGATAATCTTCCCGCACCATCACAATAACTTCGTTAACTAGTGTATGCCTTTGTAATGTCGCTTCAATTTCTCCTAGTTCAATCCGGAACCCACGAATTTTCACTTGATGATCGATTCGTCCAACATACTCCAAATTTCCATCTGGTAAATACCTTACTAGATCTCCAGTCCGGTATACTCGCTCTCCTTCTTTAAACGGATGCGGTATAAAACGATCTTGCGTTAAGTCAGGGCGGTTTAAATATCCACGCGCTAACCCTGATCCACCAATGTATAGCTCACCAACTACACCAATTGGAACCATTTTTTGTTCGGCACTCAGTACATATACTTCTGTATTGAATATTGGTTTACCAATTTGTGGTACCCTATGCATGTCACACTTTTCTAATTCCATATACGTGGAATACGTAGTATCTTCGGACGGTCCATATAGGTTGTACACCTTTTCGATCGTACTTCTCTCGTATAAATCTTGAACAAGCGAATATGGCAATGGTTCTCCAGCCAAATTCATCACCTTTACCGAAGAAGGGATTGTTTTTGCTCGAACCAGTTCCTTCGCTGCCGATGGCACAGTATTAACCAAAGTCACACCTTTGGTAGACAACTTCTCTAGATGTAGAGCATTTTCAGTGACAATCACCTTACCACCCATCGTTAAGGGAACAAACACTTCAAAAACAGATAAATCAAAAGATAGCGAAGTTGAAGCTAACACTCCCGCTAATTCCTTTCGAGAATACGTGTGATGCGCCCAATGAATCATTGTTACTGTATTCCTGTGCTCAATCATTACTCCCTTTGGATTTCCAGTGGAACCTGAAGTATAGATAATATAGGCTAAGTTATCGCCCGTCACTTCACTCGTACATACTGTAGTTACTTCTTGTTCTATTTCTGCTCGATTACGATCAATACAAATCACGTTGACGAATTTAGGTATAACCATTTTTTGTTGTAACTTTTCCTGTGTCACCAGTACCTTTATTTGAGCATCTTCTAAAATGTACTGCAGTCGACTTTCCGGATACGCTGGATCAATTGGGACATATGCTCCTCCCGCCTTCATAATTCCTAAGAGACCGACAATCATCTCAGATGAACGTGTAACGCAAATCCCAACTAATGATTCGCATGTTACACCATTTTTTTGTAAATAATGTGCCAACTGATTCGAGCGTTCGTCCAACTCTCGATATGTTAGTTCTTCATCTTCGCACACTACTGCAATTGCTTCTGGTGTTTTTTTAACCTGTTCTTCAAACATTGTATGAATCGTACTTTCTTCCATATCTATAACACCCGATTTATTCCATTCCTCTAGTAGTTGCTTATATTCTACTTTCGATAACATATTCAGTTCTGATAGTACACATTTTGGATGAGAGACAATTTGATTTAACCAATGTTTAAAATGACTTGCCATACGTTCAATGGTTGTATCATTAAACAAATCAGTATTATATTCAAAGGTTAGTGATAATCCTTCTTCCGTCTCAGAAGCAAATAAACTCAAATCAAATTTGGCAACAGAAGCATGGCTTTCCATGAGTTCCATTTGTCTTTCAGATAGCTGAAGAAATTCTTGTTTCGTATTCTGTAAAGTAAACATAGTTTGGAATATTGGTGAATGACTTGTATTCCTTTCAGGTTTTACGAATTCTACCACTTTCTCAAATGGGATGTCCTGATACTCGTATGCTTTTAGCGCTTTTTTTCTTACCTGCGACAATAGTTCTTGGAACGTCGGATTCCCACTGAAATCAGCTCGATAAACCAACGTGTTTGCAAAGAATCCTATTAATCCCTCAATCTCTTTCACATTTCGATTAGCGATTGGGCTTCCAACTATAATGTCGTCCTGTCCTGTATAACGAGAAAGGAAGCTTTGATACGCTGCCATCAATGTCATAAATAAAGTGCATCCTTCTTGCAAACTTAAATCTTTGAGCTTTTCCTGTAGGGAATTCGCCACTATTAAGGACTGACTTGCACCACGATGGGTTTGAACTGCAGGTCGAGGACGATCCATCGGTAATTGTAAAACCGGTAGTTCCCCAGATAATTCTTCCTTCCAATATTGAAGGTGCTGATTCAAATTCTCCTCTTTTTGCCATTCCTTCTGCCACATGACAAAATCTGCATATTGGATAGATAACTCCTTCAATTCCACTGGTTTTCCGGTTAGTGCTCCTTCATAAAAAGCCATCCATTCTTCAAGTAAGATTCCCATTGACCATCCATCTGAAATAATATGATGCATCGTACAAATGAGAACCCATTCTTCCCTGTCCACTTTCAATATTCGTGTTCGAATCAGAGGATCTTGTCCAAAATGAAATGGTTCCTCCGCCTCGTTTTGAATAAGGCGTTTCCTTTCTCTTTCCCTATCTTCCAAAGAAAGATCTGTTAGATTCGTTTGAGGAATATGTCTGAACACATGAGATTGAACCTGTTGAAAAGGTTCACCCTCTTGTTCTAGAATTGTCGTCCTTAATGATTCATGACGCTCCAACAATTGATTCCATCCGACCTCCAATGCTTCAATTGACCATTTACCTGTTAAGCGACACGCTGCATGAATATTGTACATAGCACTATTTGGCATTAATTGATCAATAAACCATAGACGTTTCTGCGCATAGGAAAGTGGGATAACTTCTTCTCGTTTCATAGGTACAAGAGGAGCAACCTCTCGTTTTTTATCTTCTTTTCGTAACTGATCTACTCGTTTCGCCAATGCTTCCACTGTATCGTGCTTGAAAAGTTCACGTAATGGAATTTTAATTTGGAACAGTTCTTGCAATCTAGAGACGATTTGAGTAGCAAGTAGTGAGTGCCCACCACGTTCAAAGAAGGAATCTTGAATACCAATATTTTCTGTTCCTAACACTTGACTCCAAACCGAGGCAATAAGCTCTTCCGATGGCGTCCGAGGTAGCGCATTTAAATCTTCAATAGCTTGCTCATCAGGTGCTGGCAAGGCCTTTCGGTCAATTTTCCCATTCGGAGTAAGCGGGAAGTGTTCTAACTCTATAAAGTGCGCTGGAATCATATGATTCGGTAATTGGTTTTGTAAATACTCTCTCCACTCTTGGGTATTTCCATCGCTTATTACATATGCAACCAATCGTTGATCACCTGGACGATCTTCTCTAACTAATACAACAGCCTCTTTAATAAACGAACATTTTTCTAAAGTTGCTTCAATTTCTCCTAATTCAATCCTAAAACCACGCATTTTGACTTGATGATCCATTCTACCTATAAATTCTATATTTCCATCAGTTAGATATCTTACTGAATCTCCTGTTCGATATAGTCTTTCCCCCAATCGAAATGGGTGCGAAATGAATTTTTCAGCAGTAAGATTCTGACGATTTAAGTATCCACGCGCTAAACCAGCACCACCAATATATAACTCACCCTCAGTTCCTATTGATTGCAAGCGTTGATTTTGGTCTAATACATATAATTGCGTGTTCTGTATTGGCTGCCCAATAGAAACAAATTCTTGATTAGGCTGAATATCAAATGCATTCACATAAATAGTGGCTTCAGTTGGTCCATAAAAGTTGGTTAATTTCACTTGTTCACTATAATTCCATTTCTGTTGAAATCGTCTAACTAACCCTGAACTTAGTTCTTCTCCACCAGAAAATACATGGCGTACGGACGAACAATTCATGTTCAATTCAATATGATTGAAGTGATCTAAGAAAACAGATAACATCGAAGGTACAAATTGAACTATAGTAACCTGATGTTGTTTAATCACTTCAGCTATAATAGAAGGATCTTTTTCTCCACCTGGAGGTAGGAAAGATACACTTGCACCAACGTGAATGCCCCAAAACAATTCCCAAACAGAGACATCAAATGAGAATGGCGTTTTCTGCAAGACCACATCCTTTTCAGAAAGCGGATATTTATGTTGTATCCATTCTAGATAATTAATTACTGAATGATGCTCAATCATTACTCCCTTTGGATTCCCTGTAGATCCTGAAGTATACATAACATACGCTAAATTTTCTCCTGTTACACCACTTATACATGGGGTTGTTTCTTCTTTTTCAATTGCAGTGTAATCTTTATTCATACAAATCGTTTCTATATTTTCAGATACAAACAAATTTTTAGAATTCTCTTCCGTCACTAGTACTTCGATTCCAGCATCCTCTAATATATATCGAAGTCGACTCTCTGGATAAGTAGGGTCAAGTGGAACATACGCTGCTCCTGATTTTAGAATACCTAATAACGCTATCATCATTTGTAATGAACGTTCCATATATACCCCAACTAGAGACTCTGGGCCTACACCATGCTTTTGTAAATAATGAGCTAACTGATTTGCACGCTTCTCCAACTCTTTATAGGTAATTTGTTCATTTTCGTAACTAGCCGCGATTGCTTCCGGTGTTTTTTTTACTTGCTCCTCAAACATCGTATGAATCATGCCTTCAGCCGAATAATTAACTTGAGTATGATTCCATTCCTCTAGTAACTGTATTTGTTCTTCTTCTGTTAAATGAGTAATTTCAAATAGTTTTGAATCTAGGCTCTTCGTCATCTGAATTAATATTTGCAATAAGTGATTCTGAATCAGATTTATTGTTTCTTCATTAAAATAGCTTCGATCATACATCAACTTTAAAGTAATCTTCTTACCGGGCATTACAATGAGTGTTAAAGGATAATTTGTTTGTTCCGTGCTTTTAACATCTAGTAATCTTAAATCATCATTTCTCTCACCTTGAATTGGATAATTTTCAAACACATACAAGGTATGAAATAAGGAGCAATTTCGCGGAACCTCACTCCAGCCTTGAATATCTATCAACGAATTATACTCATACTGTCTTCGTTCCATTTCTTTCATTTGTATTTTACGAAGCCAATCTACTACTGATGCATTATCCGTTAATCGAATTCTGGTAGGTAATGTGTTAATAAATAGCCCCACCATATTCTCTGCTCCTATTAAATCAGTAGGACGTCCAGCGCTAGTTACGCCAAATACGACGTCACTGTCACCGCTATACCTACTCATCAAATAAGCCCATGCACCTTGTACTAACGTATTCAACGTTAATCGACTATTTCGTACCCACTTTTGTAAACTCTCAGTAAGTTCCTCAGATACTTGATAAGCAAACTCTCCATAACCCTTATCTTGTCCTTGATCCTTTCTTTCCATTGCTAATGGAGTGGGTGCATAGAACCCTTTTAATTCTTCTTTCCAAAATTCCTCTGCTTGACTTTGATCTTGTTTATTTATCCATTGAATATATTTTTTATAAGGAAGAGATTTAGGAAGATTCAACAATTCTCCCTTTATCATCTTGAGATAAACTTCCATCACTTCACTAAAGACCAATGACACACTCCATCCATCTAGCAAAATATGATGATGTGTCCAGATAATTCTCGTTTCCTCTTTTGCTTCTTTAATCGCAGTGACTCTCATCAATGGTGCTTCATCCAATAAAAATCCTTTCCTACGATCTGCAGTCAAAAACTGTTGTAATTTCTTCTCCTTCTCCTCATGCGAATAGGTACTCCAATCCTCTTGATGAATAGTAAAAGGAAGACATTCATAAATTGCTTGTAGAGGTTTTTCTACTTCCTCCCAAACAAATACTGAGCGCAGAACCTCATGTCGTTGAATAACATATTCCCAAGCTTTTTCAAAAGTAGCAATATCCAATTGCCCCCCGAGCAAGAAACCTACTTGTACAATATAGGAAAAAGAATGTTCATCATCTTGATCGTATAAAGTATGAAACAGTATTCCTTTTTGCAAAGGTGATAAACCATATATATCAATAACGTCTCCCATTTTTACACCCTCTTTTTTGTTAATTTAAGTAATACTTTGCTTAAGCTTTCTTCCGTAAGATCCTCTGCATCAGCAAAATCTGATACCGTAAAAGCAGACTCTGTTGTTGGTTTATTTATAAGTTGACGGAGATGCCTTAACATACCATCTGCTATCACTTGAATTTTTAATTTAGAAAACTGTTCCCTACTATACATCCAAATAAAATGTAACTTTTCATCTTTCACCATTCCGATAACATCAATTAGATGAGACGGTTTGGAATCTGGAGCATGATCTAAAAATGTAAATCCTGTCTCTTGCATAAACAAAGAGTCCCTTGAAAACACCTGATCAAATTGGCCCAAATAGTTAAAGCTTATTGAAGGCTTTTGCTGATAAAACGGAAGTAATCCTTTATTCAAGTAACGTAAAATACCATAGTCAACTCCGCGATTTGGAATTCGACGTAATTGTTCTTTGACAGCCTTTAACCCTTCAATAGGTGTCTGAGTTCCTTGAAAATTGAGATGAACGGGATAAATACTCGTGAACCAGCCCACTGTCCTTGATAAATCAATACCTTCAATCATCTCTTCTCTTCCGTGTCCTTCTAGATGAATAGAAACGGTTTGCTGATTTATACAATCAACGATAGCTTGTCCTAATGCCGTTAATAGTACCTCATCAATCCTTGTCTTATGAGTGACTAGAACTTCGTATAACAATGTTTGTGTTTCTTCTATTCCTAGAGTCCTCGTCACTTGATCAATCGATTCTTCTGTTGTTTCTTGTATTGGATAGTCCATTGGAATTTTCATCGTTTCTTTTTCTACTTGTTCATTCCAATAATTTTGTACTTCTTTTGAAATACCCGAATCACTGTATGTCTGGAGTCGTTCAGACCACTCTTTAAAAGATGTACTTTTCGCAGGTAAGCGAACTTCTTGACCTTGTTTCATCTGGTTATATACCACCTGTAAATCTTCCAATAGAATCCTCCATGACACTCCATCTACTACTAAATGATGAATCACCCAGAATATTCGATCATTTCCAGTCAAGTTATCTTCAAAGTACACTACTCTCATTAACGGACCAGTAACTAAATTGAAACTAGCTTGATTAATGTTCATCTCTTCTTGTATTATTTTATTCCACTCTTTTTCATTAACTTGATTACGTTTTACAACATGGAGTACTGACAGCTCATCAGTCCCTTCATTTCTCTGCCTCCACGTTCCGTTTGGTAACTGTTCGTACCGGAAACGTAAAGCATCATGATGTTTCAGTAAATTTAATATCGCTCCCTCTAGTAATTTCACATTCAATCTTTCTTTTACTCTTAAAAGCATTGATTGATTCCAATGCTCTGTATGTGGATGTTCTTGCTCGAAGAACCAGCACTGAATTGGAGTAAGAGGCACATCACCTATCACAATTCCCTGCTCCGCTTGTACTCCCTGCGTTTCTATAGCCACTTGTGCCAGCTCAGCGATAGTTGGGCATTCAAACATTTGCTTTGGAGTAAGTTTTAACCCCACTTGACTTGCTTGAGATATGATTTGAATACTGAGAATCGAGTCGCCACCAATTTCAAAGAAATTATCATAGATTCCCACCTTTTTAACACCTAATACTCGCTTCCAAATGGTAGTCAGTATCTGTTCGTTACTATTCCGAGGGCCAACACATTCACTATTAATCTGCTTTTCCTCTGGCATAGGTAAGGCCTCACGATCAACTTTACCGTTAGCTGTAAGTGGAATAGCTTCCATCGCCACAAATCCCGAAGGAACCATATAACTTGGTAGTTTCGCTTTAAGATACTCTCTCCACGCATCTACATTTCCATCTCCTACAACATATGCTACTAATCTTTTATCGCCCGGCTGATCTTCTCTTACAATTACAACTGCCTCTGTTACAGATGCATATGTATTTAAAGTAGACTCAATTTCCCCAATCTCAATTCTGAAACCACGTATTTTAACCTGATGATCAATTCTTCCACGATAATCTAGATTCCCATCTGGCAAATACCTAGCTAAGTCTCCTGTCCGGTATAATCTTTCTTTCGGATTACTACTAAATGGATGAGATATAAAACGCTCTGCTGTTAATTCAGGTCTATTTAAATATCCACGTGCCAATCCTGCTCCACCAATATAAAGTTCACCATCAACACCTATAGGAACAGGTTGTTGATAAGCGTCTAGTATATACACTTCTAAATCGGGAATCCGCTTTCCAATATTACTTCTTGAAGCATGCTGCACATCATCTAGAGTAATTGGATAATATGTAACATGAACTGTAGTTTCGGTAATTCCATACATATTAATTAACTGTGGTTTTTTCTCCCCATACCTTTGAAACCACGGTAACAAGCCAATAGGTTCTAACGCTTCTCCGCCAAATGTCACGTAACGCAGCTGCAAATTTTTATTCTTATCTTCTTGTTCACACACTCGTATTAATTGGCGGAATGCGGAAGGTGTCTGATTTAGAACTGTGACTTCTTCCTCCACCAATAATTGATAAAAATCCTTAGGTGATCGACTAATCCAGTACGGAACAACAACTAATTTTCCACCATATAATAACGCTCCCCAAATTTCCCATACTGAGAAATCAAATGCATACGAATGAAAAAGCGTCCAAGTATCTTTTTCATTAAACTGATACAAACAATCCGTCGATTTAAATAACCGTATAACATTGCAATGCTCTATCATAACGCCCTTTGGATTTCCCGTTGATCCCGAAGTATAGATTACATATGCCAGATTTTGGGGACCGATATTAGAAACCGGCAAAGTCTTACTTTCTTTCCCAATCTCATCTTGATCACGATCCAGGCAAATCGACTCAACATTTTCTGGTAACCAGTTCAATTCTTTTAAACTTTCTTGCGTTACGAATAACTGAATGCTAGCATCTTCTAAAATATATTGAAGTCGCTGCTCTGGATATGTTGGATCAAGTGGAACATAAGCCCCACCAGCCTTCAAAATTCCTAAAATACCTACAATCATCTCGAGGGAACGTTCAACGCACAGTCCAACTAAAGTATCAGGTCCTACTCCCTTTTTCTGCAGATAATGAGCTAACTGGTTTGCACGTTCATTAAGCTCCTTATAAGTAATTTTTTCTTTTTCATACGTAACTGCAATAGAATTTGGATAAATCATCGCTTGCCGTTCGAACATTTCATGAATAGTTACTTGAGGTGGGACATCCAGTTTAGGATTGTTGAACTCAACTAAACTTTTTCTTTTATCTTCCTCAGAAATGATTTCTATTTCAGCCACCTTCTGCTTTGGGTTTTCAAAAGTATTTTCTAGTATCACTAGCATAACGTTAAAAAATCGTTCTATCTCTTCCTTAGAAAATAGCTCCTCACGATAATCAATATGTACATGTAAAGAGTCTATATCAATTAGATTTTCAATATGCACTGCAAAATCTTGTACTTCTTCACGGTTTGGAATCCATAGTGAGTCACCACTTTCATCACGATCCCTATAATCAATCGTAGTTCCGAAAAGTCTCACATTACTGTTATTCTCTTTATTAATCTGCTTTAATAACAAATCAAATGGATATTTCTGGTGTCTCAATGATTTACTTTGTTTTCTGGACACCCTACTAATAAATGAAAGTACTTCTTCTTCTGGATCAATATCCATCCTTAAAGGAACTGTACTCACCATCATTCCAATCAATTTTCGTTCCATTTTAGTCATACGATTGCCGTAAGCCATTCCTAAACCAATATCAAGCGATGAGGTCCACCGATACATGGACAACGAGAAAGCAGCAACAAAAAGAGTATATAAACTAATTTTGTAATCTTCAGAAAATTTTTCTATCTTTCTCTTCAAATGTTCCGTTAATATAAACGTCTCACGTGATGCTTTTGTACTAACTTGGTACGTATTATAAGGCTTCAATCCAGTCACAGATGGCAGTGTTTTAAATTCCTCTAACCAAAACTTTTGATCTTTTTGAAAGCGACTACTATTCAAGTATGTTTGTTCGTTGGTCAGAAATTGAACATATGAATTTTTAATTTCGCCTTCCTCATTCTCGTTATGCATGTCATAATAATATTTTGCAATCTGCTCAGTAAATATTTGAATTGATAAACCATCCATAATAATATGATGAACATTTCCAAAGACTGCACATTCATTATCGTTTAATTTTATTAAAGCGAAATAGTATAAATTTGAATTAAATAATGTAAACGTTTCTTTTGTTTTCTGCTCAATCCATTCCTCAAGCAAATTTGTATTCTCCACATTACTGAAATCAAAAAACTCAAATTCTTGTTCTTCATGTTTAGTAAAATATTGTTTCGGTTCCTGATGCCCATTTTCTTTTAACCTAATGCACAGACCGTCATTTTCACTGATAACGCGATTCACAACTTGGTTTAATTTTGAATAATTCATTTTTCGATGAAGTTTAAATAAAAATCTTAAATTACATATTCCTTTATCAGAATGAACGACTTCTGTATACCATATTCTTCGCTGCGGATGGCTTAATGGATAGCATTCCTCATTGGTCATAAAAATCTTCCCTTCAAAAATTATTTGCTCTTATAGGTTCGTGTTTATGTTTAGCCCATAAATATTTCTGCAGTGAAACTCCAATTACTCCAATAATAACAAGCCCAATCCCTCCATAAACATAGAGTTGAGTTACTCCAAACAAATGCACTAATGGACCACTCATAGCAGGAGAAATAATTAGAACTGCGTTTGTTAAACTGCTTTGTATACCAAATACTCTTCCTACTTGATCTTGATCGGATTCTATTTGTAAAATGACTTGATTAGATACAAGCATCAGCCCACTTCCGATACCAGCGATAAAACTAATTAAATAAGCTAAAACGAAGACCGTACCGGGCGTTATCAAACCAATCCCCCCAAAACCAATTCCCATTAAAACCATACCTCCACATACTACCCAGCCATATTGAAATTGTTTTAATTTCTGAGTTAGTAATGCACCAAGTATTCCACCAAGACCAATAATAGAAATGATATATCCCATTTTACTTTTATCATGTGGGAATAAGCTCTTAAATAAAGTTGGGAATTGTGAGTCTACTAATTGTAATACTGCCATGGCTATTGTAACGAAAATCATGGTTGATAATATTATCCGATTAGATAACACATAACCCCACCCTTGTACCCAAGCGGTCCAAGTACTTTGTTTTTGCTTTTCAACAAATTCTTTCGATATAGTTTCTTTAAATTTTATTGTGGGTATCAGAACTAAGGTAGCTAATAAACAACTTATAGCTCTTATAATGAGGCAGAACTCTGGTTGAAACCAGCTCAGCAACATGCCCCCTATAAGTGGGCCTACTATCTTTGTACCCTGCTCTACTATTCCGTTGATACTTACTGCTTTAGTAAGCAAGTCCGGGGATACAATCTGTCTTGTTAGTGTTTGCTGTGCAGGATAATAGAAAACAATAAAAATGGAACGAATCATTAATGCCACTAAGAGCCAGTGGATATCTTGTACAAATAAAAGAGCAATTGTTATTAGACCAACCATTAGATTACAGAACATCATAATTGGAATTTTTCTAAAACGATCCGCAATAACACCTGCCCATGAGCCAAAAATAATTCCAGGAAGTGCATATGCAACAGGAATCAATCCAATCATAGTAGGATCTACTTCCCATTCAAACCCAACTATAGTCATAATCGCTAGCATATCAATAAAAACACCAAGCATAAGCAATGAATAGGCAGAGAAAACTTGTAAATAAACCCTATTTCCTAATAGGCCTTTTGAATCAGTAGTTTTCATAAAAGCAAGCTCCTTAGGTTACTAATATAAACGCTTTTGCGTATAAGGTACCTCTTTATTAAACCTAATTAATCATTATTGACATCTCACCTAGAATTTAACTTCGTCAAAACTCAAATCGGTCTTATTTTTCTTATATTTAAAATAGTCAGACAAACGAAAGCGTACCTATTCCTTCATTTTTATATCAACTGTTACAAAATATATCTTTACCTTACACTAATAACAGCTAAACGTTGCCTTAATATAACCCTTTACAGTCGTTTACACATTCAATTCACATCCTTTTTAAAGTTGGCTTTTTTCTATCTCAAATACTATCACACAAATATTTCACCTACTATATTCATAAAGTTGAAATATTTGAATCAGAAAATTCGGATAAAAAACCAAATCCACAAATCATAACAAACTATTATTTAGTTATATTTTCATTTTATAGATAGCTTTAACCATAAGGGTATTAAGAATTAAGTTTTTTAATTTTATTAACATAATAGTTTAAAGAGACCGTAAATCCAACTAAACAAAAAAAATATACAATAAAGTATATTTTTTCTAATCCTACATATTTTCTATGCAAATTAATTCCAATAACTAAAGTTGATAATAAAAATATAATATTACCAATCACTAATGTACTCATAACAAGAATTGAATAATATAGTATTAATACTTCTGCACCTACTACCTATTTTATTTATTGGATATTTATACTTCAAAAAAAATTACACATCATTCACAATTAAGATACATACCCAAAATATGATTTGAACGTTTTATTATATTTTAAGATAATATAAAATCAGTTTTTCTATAAGAGAACTTAATTTTTATGTAGTACGAAACTGTTAGTAATACAGTATATACTAATTTAGTTATAAAAACATTTAAAGACCACCTATTTCCATAAGTGATCTTTCTTTGTGATTCTGTATTTGTGCACTACTGTAGAAATATATCGTAGAAACGCTTTGTTTGCTAAATGTTTAGTTCTTTCTATTTACTAAAAAACATAGCTTCATACAATTAATATCATATTCGTTAAATTGCAAACTATTATTTTGTCTTCTGTACAGGCAAACTACTAAAAATTAATTCAGCAACTTTTACATATCCTTTTGAGTTTGGATGAATTAAATCCTTAGACCAAAGCGTATTGTCATTAACTAAATGATGATTCCAAAAATCAACATGATGAAGCTTATACTCTCTGCTCAGTGAATATATAACTTCATTTGCCTCTAATAATTGTTCTTTTATTACTTGTTTTTTTTCAGAAGCAAAAGGAAGCCTAACTGTAAAATCTGGAAGGTTTGCTATAATAATATCAGCCCCTGCTTTACTTAATGTATTTATCATAAATTCCATATCGTTCTTATATGCATCATGATTCCAACGTCCTTTTAAAACATCGTTTGCCCCTGCAATGAGACTAACCAAATCTGGATTAAAAGTTAACGCCTTTTCCAATTGCTGCGAGCGAATTTCTTTAGTTACTAACCCACGCTTTGCAAAATTGGCATATTCTATATCGTTTTCACACAGTTGAACAAAATGATCTACCCAGCTTTTTAATGCAATTCCCTCAACTTCATCCCCTATCCCCTCTGTAAAACTATCGCCAATTGCTACAAATCGCTTCCACATATGTATTCCCCCTTTATTTTTAACCATATCTATACTATACAATAGCTCACACCGTAATTGTTATTTCTAAGTGGTTTTCGATTTCAATTATATTCCACTTTACTATATTTACATTTAGAATCCAAAATTGACCGATTCCTAAGTATACTTAGGAATCGGTCATATTCATATATTTACTATAGAAATACAATCTATCTAGTAATTATACTTTTTTCAAAAAATTTGTTGTTCTTTGTTTTGCCCAGTTGATACATTTCTTTTCGATTAAATGATATGAAACTATAGAAAAAAGTAGTGTCATTGTAATGCACAAAGTAAGAAGGACAAAGATAGGTATCTTTGTATACAAAAGTTTAAATAATAACATCATGATTGGAAAATGACACAAATAGATACTATATGAAATTTCTCCTAAATATACAAATACACTCTTATTTAAAAATGCTTTTACTTTTAGGTTACTCATAGCCATTATAATAAATATACTAACCCCCATTACGACACCCCAATCTTTTAATAAGAAAGTTGTATCATTACGGGAAAAACCATAAATTAAAATGGAATATAAATAAAGAATAACCCCTAATGTAATAAGAAATCCTTTTTTAAATTTTTTCATATTCCTATATGAGTAGCTAAGTTTTTCCTGATACTTAAAAAGTAACATTCCAACCATAAACATAGATGTAAAATGCAGTGTATCAGCATAACCATTATAAAATCCTTCAGCTTTCCCAATATGCAACAGATTAAGAACAACACTAATTAATGAAAAGCTCAAAGCAAATAGTATCGTTTTCTTCCAATTCAGTTTATAAAAAAGAAGGAATAACAAAGGAAACACAATAGATATACGCATTTCTTGAGCCAATGACCAAATAACTGGATTATAATTTTCCGTAAAAAAGTTATTAAGAAGCACAAAGTGGTTTAGAATATCTAATTTTGTTATAGACCCTTGCCACCTATCATAGAACCAATCCCGTAATCCTACCACTTCATACGACGAAAATAAAATAAATAAAACAAAGGTAACGATTATCCAAAAATAATAAGGAATATAGATTCTTACAAATCTCTTAATTAAATATCCCCAATAATTTGTTTTCGAATGATAAAGTGCCATAGATAACACAAAACCACTTAGTACATAAAAAACGATAACAGCTTCCCCACCCGCCCATAAAAACCTAAGCGGGGAAAATTTAATAGAATTAGGCAACGATGGTAGCATTAAACAAAAATGTCCAAATACCACAGTAAGTGCCGCTAACCCTCGTATGGAATCTAATTCTTTTATTCTCTTACTCATAAAATGTTCTCCTTGTAAATTGTAAATTTTGCTGTTCATAAAGGCCACTATAAGAATGTAGTGGGTGGATTGTACATATTGTTTCTTTAAATTCCTAATATAAGCAGTACAAAGTTAATTTGACCTCCATTTCTTTATATACATAATTTAAAACAAAATATTTAATACAAAGAAAAGATTTTATTAAATTTTTATAAAGTGAAACTTTAATCAGCCCTCGCCAATCGGGCGTTTACGGGCAGCAGGGCCCCCACCTAACTTCCTTGCTTCCGCTGAATTTTGAGATGGGGGTCTTACTGCCCGGCAAATAGCGGGATACAATCTAATTACAGAAATACGTACCAGATATTAATTTTTTATTGTCAATTGATGGAATAGTGGGTGTTTTTTCATCATGTAACTTTATTAAACTAACCTTGCACCCGAACCCTTTAAATCGAAAAATTCATAATAAACGCCATCCTTTCTGTATATTTCTACAAAAAGAATAGCGTTTTAGGGATATTTGGATATAAATTTATTTTAGCTTGATAGAAATACAAAATGTTCCGAAGAACCAAATTTCAAAAGTAATACACTCTTTCATTCCAAACTATGCACATAAGAACCTATAAGACTTTGAAACCTTTTGTTTCAGACTAATATTTAGTTGTATCCTATAAAATTAGCTTTTTACTATATCAATCGCACTATCCCACATACCACTAAAAAAAGATCCTGTTTTACGTATAAAACGTGTAAACCAATTTGCTTGTTCCACATCAGATTTTGTTACAAGATCTATTTGTAACGATTTACCTGATAAGAACCCAGGATCTGTATTATCTTTAGGCGAGATAATCATTTCACTAATTGTTACACCTTTTTTCATAGGCGCTTCTTGTTTTTTATTCAATACTTTAAATTCTTTTTTATAAATGTCTTTATTGCCCTTCGGTATTGGAAGTGAAACAGCTTGCTTCGTTTGAACTACTACATCTTTGTCTTTTGCATTTGCTACTCGCACTGTTTCATGCCCTTTTACTACTGAATCTTTTCTGTAGACATTCTTCACTTCAAAATTCGCAAATCCATAATCGTATAATTTCTTTGTTTCATCAAAACGTGCCGTATGAGATTTTGCTTTTATCACTACAGAAATTAGGCGCATACCATTTCTTTCTACTGTACCAGTGAAACAATCTCCCGCTTCTGGAGTCGTTCCTGTTTTCAAACCATCTACACCTTCATATTGCTTAATTAAACCTTTTAACATCCAGTTAAAGTTCGCCATATCAATTGGATATTTACCACCCTCTTGGAATGTTTTTTTAGGAATTTTTGCTGTATTTAATATTTGGGGGAAATCTTGAATAAGACGTTGCGCTAAAATTGCACAATCCCTTGCAGACATTTTATTTTTCTCGTCTAGAGTTGTCCCTTCTGGATGATATCCTTTTAAATCGTGATTTGTTAAGCCTGTAGAGTTTACAAATTTATAATCTTTCATTCCAAACTCTTTCGACTTATCGTTCATCATTTTTACAAAGTTGACTTCTTTACCAGCAATCTCTTCAACTAAAGCAATTGTTGCACCGTTTGCAGAGTAAATTGCCATTGCCTCATATAACTCTTTTACTGTATAAGAGCCACCATTTTCTAATGGAACGTTTGATAATGAACGATCTTGCGAAATCTTATGTGCATATTCAGAGATTTTAACTTTTTGATCCCATTTAAGTTTTCCTTTATCCACCGCTTCATGAACTAAGTATTCGCTCATCATTTTTGTCATACTAGCAATTGCCAATGATTCATCTGCATTTTTTTCATATAAAATTTTCCCGGAATTTGCTTCTATTAAAATTGCTGATCCTGCTTCAACCTCTATAGCAGAAACTGTTTCCGCCGCTGCTCTTCCAAATGTAACGAACATGCTACAAAATAGTGTAAGCACTGTTACTATTGCAATAAATCTCTTGCAAAGCATACCTTTCACTTCTGTTACCTCCAATATCTTTGTACTCAAAAAAGCGTTATTCTAACATAATCTCAAAAAAACAGACAGTGTTCTCAAATTGTATATACATATAAGACATTAGAATCGCTTTCATATAGACCATCTCATCCGACACTTTTAGATGCCCTGATACTTTGTATTCCCACACATATCCCTATTTTTAATCCCCTTATATTTTTCAAAATGATTCGCACTTTCATATTTTTTAGGATTACAATTAATAGACAATCTAGATACTACATTTGTTCCATATTTACAAAAAATAAAGTGAAACTTTAATCAGTTGGGGTCTTACTGCCCGTTAATGCTTTATTAGCTATCAAGGATTTTAATTACTCAATTCAGCTATTTGCTAGACTTATATTAGAGATGAATTTTCTTTAGTCTAAACTATTAGTTTTTTGTAATAAAAAAACTACACCCTATACTGGATGTAGTTTTTCTAACTGATTTATTTATTTTTCACTTCATTTTTATAAAAAGCAAATAATGGTTCGATGGATGGACTAGATAACAGCGGAATTGCCTTCTCAATCAATTTCCTATCCCAATCAAACCAACGCATTTCCATTAACATGTTTATTTCTGTATCAGTGAATCGTTTCTTTATTTCCTTAGCAGGATTTCCACCAACTATTGTATACGGCGGAACATCTTTACTTACGACAGATCCTGCAGCAACAATTGCCCCTTCACCAATAGTAACGCCAGGCATTATTATAGCATTCATTCCAATCCAAGCATCACTTTTTATGACTGTATCACCCTTAGGTTCATATGATTGTTCAATTTGCTCAGCGAATGGATATACTGTAATCCATTCTGAGTGATGATTATGGTTACCACCCATTAAAATGACTACTCCACTTGCAATGCAAACATAATTCCCAATAATGAGTTTATCAAGATGCCATCCCATCTGTTCAATTGGATTGAAAAGTGCTTGAGACTTAGCATCCCCCCACAAATACCTTACACAGCCATCTTCAAAATTTTGATGACTATAATAGCCTGAATAATAGGAGTACTCTCCCACTTCAATGAGTGGATTTGTTACTATATCTTTTATATACTTTGTTTCTGACCAATGATTAAATAATGGATACTTCATAACTTTATTCCTCGCTTCTAAGTATTATATATTTTGCTATTTACTTAGAAGCTTACTACGACAGCTACATTTTTTAGCTTTCTCAAACGACGAATCATTATCTTCAAGCCTTTCTTTTATACTAAAAAAAGCATAACGCAATACATTACACTAGTCAAATTGTGTAATTTTGAACACATCTTAAACAACTTAATACTGCAATAAGAACATGAAAACACTCTAACTTTGATCCAAATAATATATTGATTACATTTAGTTTATATTTTGTAAAAAAATTTTAATTGCCATGACAAAGCAAACAATAACCACTATTGGTCGTATTAATGCCGTCCCTTTTGTAAGCACCATCTTCGCCCCAATGTATGATCCTATAATTTGACCAAGCATCATAATCAATCCAATTGTCCAATCGATTTGGCCAAAAATAATAAAATACAACAAAGCAGCGAAATTACTTGTAAAATTCAAAATCTTAGCATTTGCAGTTGCCCGTGTAGCACTATATCCACATAAGAGAATGAACGCTAAAGCAATCAAGCTACCTGTTCCAGGGCCGAAGAAACCATCATAAAATCCAAGTAACGGAGCCACTGTTAACGCAAACAACAACATACTTATTTTTCTCGGTCGATCTTCATTTGCTATATTTGGAGATAATAGAAAATAAAGACCAATAATAATAAGTAAAAAAGGTAATATCATGATTAGATATTCTGCCCGTATCTGTAAAACAAGCCATCCACCGAAAACGGATCCCAAAAAGGTCATTAAGATGGACAAACGCATATCTTTGAGATTAATTTCTTTCTTCTTAATAAAAATCATTGTTGCCATGAGGGTTCCGCTACTCCCTTGTAGTTTATTAGTTGCTATCGCTACAGAAGGAGACATACCTACTAATAACATTATCGGGATAGTTATCATACCACCGCCCCCAGCAATTGTATCTATCCATCCTGCTAATACAGCTACTAAAAATAGTAGTATAAGTAATTCAATAGTAAAATCCATACAAAGAATAGGGGCAGGCTTGAGCTATTATAACTCAAACCTCCCCATCGCCCCTCCTCTCTTTAAACTAGTTAATGATATCTGTAAAGTAACTTTCTTTCTGATCACGTAATCGGCTGGAAACGTACTGCCTGCAAACAATTCTTCTTCCGTACTTATTATCTCCAATCGGGATTTTATATTCTTTCTCAGATAACCTTTCCCTACCATGAGTTACATTTGTTTGTTTACCATAGTATGAATTTGGGATAATTAATAAATCTTCAGATGTAAGTGGAACCTTATAAGTAGGCGTTGTTCGTAAGAGTTCTAAAAACATGTCAAATTTCAATTTTTCTTCTTCACTTTCTCCCACATAAATCAATCTATTTTCTGCTCCATTCAAACAAGTTGCAATAATATCGCCATTATCATCCAAAAATATGATTTGGTTTATTTCCCCTACAAATCCAGATATTTCACCATCCGCCATTCCTGCGATATGAGCAATAGGCATTTTACTTATCGCCAATATGTCATCTTTACTGAAGTGATTTTCTTCAAGATGCTTTTGAAGTAATTTTGGCGTTCCAATATGAGTTTGAGTTTTTAAATTTAACACTCCTTTTAATAAAAGAGCATCAACTCTAGTAAATTTTCCACAAGTAATTTCAGACACTATTCGTTCCACGGATTTATTAAGTCTATTTGATACAATTTCTAAATTCGTATTGAATGTTTTCAATCTTGCTTCAATATCTGATTGGTCTTTCATATCTGTATACACTGTGGCATCGTTATGTTGATAAAAGTTCCCGCCACCGGTGCTTGCACCAACATTTCGCAAAACTTCATCGTTGTTTAAAGGTGAAATAAGATGAAATCTATTTTTCCCTGCATGTTCGGATGGGTGAATTAAAGCATCATAATTAAAAAGTGTGGCAAAAAGCCATGTGACCCATTCTGCATAAAAATATTTTTTCATTCTATCGTGTTCGTCTTCACCATAATTAAAACCTTTGCGATTTTCCCCAGGTAATAGGGTTTCCATAGGATCACATGGAATATTTTTAATAAGAGTAGGTGGTACGTTCCCACCACAATTCGCTACTTTTATCATATGTAGTAGTTTTTTCATGTCTGAATTCGAAGTTTTCTTTGAATAATCAATCAAACAATTAAGCCACTCTCTTGAAAAGCTTGCAGCTATTTCTTGTTCACAAGTATAAGGATTATGAGTTTTTAATTCATGGTCTATTAGATTCTTCATTTTATCCTTCAATACATTAGGAATGCTAATTTCTTCGATTTCTGTAATCTGCAGTGTTCCTTTATTCATTATAAAACCTCCGTTGTTTTATTTTTTCACACCATATCTTCTATTAAATGAACTACCTACTTCTTTTTTGCTCCTTTGCTTTTCTTCAAAGCTATTAGAACTACCAATTTACAGATAAAAAACGTGGAGTATAAGAGATTTCTTCTTAGTCACATTTCCCCCACGAATCTCCGTTAAATTGGCAAATTTAATTTGAAAATCTGATTCATTTTCATACTTTACTTTCAAACTATGTTTATATGATTTTCAATTCAAGTAAGAGTATTTCATTTTCTAAAGTTTTCCTGGGTTTAAAATCAGAATTTTCAATATAAATATGTTAACACTAAAAATATAACACGAAACCAAAAAATGTAAATCAATAGTTTTTTTATAAAAAATAGTCAGACTATTTATAAGGTAATTCGTATTTCATTGAACCAACTACGGCCTCTCAATTTTATTGATAACAATAAAAAGGTCCCCTAAATGGTGATAGAGGACCTTTTTCCAAGTATATTCTATTTTAAATTTCTTACTTACCTTTTATTTTAAAAGATATTGCTGTAACTTCTTTATTAACAGTTCCATCCCGTTTGGACTTACAATAATCTTCCCATTCGCTAACGAAATATTGCTGTCTGAAATACCCCCTGTAAGTGCACAAGCTCTTGGTGATTGATATTTTCGTAAAATAATCTGGTCCTCTTCTATAAACATTTCAAGAGAATCTTTTTCTACAATTCCTAAACTCCGTCTTATTTCCATTGGAATAACAATACGCCCCATGCTATCTGCTCTACGAGTACTCCCTCTTGTTTTCATAAAATGCCACCCTTTATTTTTATCTAATATTACGGTACTTATTTTAGCAATAAACAACAATTAGGAATAGTTCGTATTACAGCACTTTTTTTAGGAATAAATACCAATTAGGAATAACTTATGTTAGAATTATTTCTTGTTTATTCTTGTTTTTAATATATTTATCCTTGATCATTTATATATATTGTTTTCTTTCTGTTAATTCAAATATAAATAATGCCTTTTTTATGTATGTTAAACCAACTTCATTAGAGTGCTGAACTTTTAATAAAATTGCACCTTTTTCAAAGAATAATTCACCTAATAAGTATAAAGTATTCATATTTATGGCTAATTTTATACCTATTTCACTATACTTTATTGCTTCTTCATATTGATTTGCAAGGTGTAAACATTTTGTTAACGTATGAATGAGTCTTAATTTGATTTCTTTTTCTCTAGGGAATTCTATCTTATTAAAATTAATTAAACTTTGTTTTAATATATTTATGCTTTTCTCATAGTCTTCATTTTCTGCATGTATTATAGCAATTGAATTCATTATGCTTATTTCTTTTTCTGATAAAAAGTTACTACTACTTAAGGTTTGTTTTAGTGCTCTATTTAAAATGTCAAAAGCATTAATTGTTGCTCCATTTACATAATATATAGCAATCGCTTCATGCCATAATAGAAATTGTTTATCTTCTTTTGATTGGAAATTATTTTCGTTTTTCTCTTTTTTCACTATTTCGTAAAGCTCATTATATTGTTTTTGTTTCACACAATCTCTCATTACATATTTTACATTTTCAATATATTTTATTTTTTTGTTTTTGGTTAGTGCAAATATATAATTTGGATCAATACCAAGTCTTTCAGATAATTGATACAACAATATGCTAGATGGATAAATAATACCTTTTTCTATCTTACTAATTTGGCTTTTTGAACATATTCCATGACATAATTCAGATTGTGACATATTTTTTTTCTTTCTAAGTTCTTTAATAATAATACCAAGATTGTAGAATTCCATCTTTCCTCCCTCAAATGTAACACTTTATGAGTATAAGAATATTTTCCAACTTTTAATGTAATGTAAAATTAGTATAGTTATAATTACTATTTATATGGATTTATAGTTTTTTACAAACTTGTATCACAATACGAGAAATTATTACAATAAGATTCACTAATAATCAATGGGCGTTTTATTCATCATCACTGATTATTAGTCCACTCCAAGCAGGCTTTTACAGGCAGTCCGATTTCTTTGCCACAGCTACATTTTTGAGGTGGGAATCTTACTGCCCGCAAATAGCGAAATTAAAAGAACTAAATATGATTTTTCACCTTTATTTCTTTTAATAGTTTCTTTTGATTTTTATATAAATAATTTCGAAGGAGCGTATTTTATGAAAAGAATGTTGACCGAAAGAGAGTTAGAAGTGGCTATTTATGTAGCAAAAGGATTTACAGATGCAGAAATTTCAAAAAAAATATATGTTACCCCTAGAAGGATTTCAACGATAATTAATCATATTAAAGCAAAATGGCATATTAATTCTAGAGTGGAATTAGGTATTTTAGTTTACCATTATGGTTTTATAGATGCACCCTTATTTTCAAATAAAGAAAATCATTTATTCGAAAAGGTTGCACAATAATTGGCCAAGTATAATGTGTTTCAGTTACAAATAAAAACAGAAAAGCCGCTGAACTTTTATTATTTAAGGTAATTCTGTATTTTGAAGGTGATGGACATGTACGGATTGCTAAAAGAAAAAATATAGATTGTATTTAGATATTTTAGTAAGAATGATTGTACCAGAAACTTTTAAAATCCCAATAATAGAGGACTCTTTGGATGTTTTATTGAAGGGCTTCGAACGACTTTTAAAAGGTAAAAACATACCTTTAGACAATGTTTCTTCTGCAACAGCAAGTATAGCTTTTAATGTAGAAAGTCCATCCATTTTGATTAAGCTCTTTTCAAAAAGGGTGGGTTTCTTCAGTTTATAGGAAAGGTATACTTAACTCATAAAAATTACAATAAAATAGGTAAAAATGCCATCGCATCTTTACCTATCCTATAGATAAACAGGTTTTCATAAAAAATAGAAAACTCCACTGAACACTATAAATATATTATTTTAAATTAATTGGTTGTTGTTGAGTAATACAATGGATCATACCACCATTTTTATAAAGCTCTCTTACATCAACCCCCACAACTTTACGATCAGGATAAAGTTTTTGAATCATCTCATTTGCTATTTTATCATTAGGATCATTATAGTTAGGAACTAAGATAACTTGATTCGCTATATAATAATTAATATATGAACCTTTATAATCAAGTTGCTTTCCGTTTTCTAATGTAACATTATTCTTGCTTAGCGGCAGATATACATACTTGTACTTATTACCCTCAGCATCTTTTGCCTGCAACAACTTGTTAATATCTTTATCAGACGTTCCCCATTCAGCTAAATCTTTTTTGTTTAATGTTATAATAGTAGATTTATCGTGGAATTTTGCAAATCCATCAATATGAAAATCAGTAATATCTAAGTTAGGTACTCCATCTAACCAAATAAAATTTGTTACCCCAAGGTCACTAATATATTTTTCAATATCTTTTTCTGACAATTTAGCGTTTCTATTTTTATTCGTCACAGCACTTCTAGTTAGTAAAGCAGTTCCATTACCATCTAATTCAAATGCGCCACCTTCAAGAACAAATTTATTCCAATCAATTCTTTCAATACCTAACTGTTTGCTAAGATTATCACGAAGACGAGCATCTTTCTTATATGGTGTTTTCTTTCCCCATCCGTTAAATCCCGGGTCTAATATCTTTAGATTTTTGTCATTATCATAAACAAAAATTGGTCCAGTATCTCTTGTCCATACATCGTCAGTAGGTGCGATAAAGAAATCAATTTTCCCCATATTCACCCCGTGATCTATTAAAACTTCAGTAATTCTTTCTTTTTCTTCTTGATCATATGCAACAATATGAACTTTTTCACCTTTGCTTAAAGCATTTGTCATTTGAATCCAAATTGGCTCTACTTCTTGCTGATATTTTTGCCCATATGTAAATTCATGAGGCCATTGTAGCCATGTTCCTTCATGTTTGCTTTTTTCATCTGGCATTGTATACTTTCCTACTTGTTTTCGCACCTCTACTTTCTTCATATCTTTTCTTTGCGTTTTTTCAATTTCCTTCGCCTGAACTTTCTCAATCCCCTTACCTAGAGCATAACCACTGAAAATAGATGTGGTTAGTATCGCACTCATACACAAATTCGTTATTTTTTTCATTTCTCAACCTCCTTTTCTGTCTTACTGTAAACCTTTACATAGTGTGAAGGTCAAGCTTTTCTGTTTGAATTATTTAAATATTTTAAATGTGAAGTGCAATTTGACTCGAACCCAATACAAGACAAGTAAGAATCAACTCTTCCTACTATAATAATCATTTTTTCATAATATCTTACACTCGTTTCTCTTGTTATCCTTTTTATACCATGTACTGTATTATTTTTGAAAATAATACAGTACATGAAATTTCATACTAAATACATATATATTTATTCAGTTTATAATTAACTATTCAAAAGCAGTTACAATTCTCTCTTTCATTTTCTGTATTACTTCACTGCTCAATACTTTTTGACCAGCAGGAAGTTTTAATATGGCAGCGGCACCTTTACTAAGGTATATTTCTTGATCATTATTTTGATTTACTACCAATATTCCTTGCCCTTCAAATTCGAAATAACTAATATCTTTTGTTTCATTTGTATTATTCTTTATTGCTGTATATAATCCATATAAATCTTTACTTCTATTTTCTCCGCCCGTTCGAATCGGTTCAATATCATTCGCAACAATCATTCCTTCTGGCTGCTCACCCTTCATAATAAACCACAACTTTTCATTTGTTGATAATAGTAAATGCTTAAATTCAGAGCTATTTAAAATTTGCTGTGCTGGAATTGTTTCATAGATTGGTAACGAAAATGGAGATGTTGTTATTTTTTCAAAGCTTAAATTTTCAGAAGAACTTCCCTTACTATATTGATAATCTTTTAATGCGATCGATTGTACCGATTCACTTTTATTTTTTGATGCATAACTAATTTTACTAGCGAAAATAATAACGGTCATTAAACACATGCACGGTATCACAAGCTTAAGTAGTTTTCCCATTTATGAACCCCCGCTTTTAATATTATTAGTTTGCATGGATATTATAAACAGTTTCACTCCACCAAAAATTATTATTGTTATGGAACGTACTGAAATTATGATTATAATGATCACCATACCAAGGGTCCATGTACGTTATATAATCTGTTCCATTTGTCCCTTTATAAAATCCATCAAGTACTAGAAAGTGTCCGATGTTAGCTCCATTTTGCCACATAATGAGTGCAATCATCGGCTGATTACTATTAATTTGACTTTTGAACCACTCATACGATTTTGCTCCAGAACTTATAGCTGAGCTAACACCATATCCCGATAATCCATATTGTATTTCACGTGAAGTTGCAGGATTATTATATGATCCACCCTTAACATACCTAACGTACTGATCTTGTGAAGGAGTTTTCCCAAAATAATTTAAAACTGAGACCGAAGTGCCTGCCCAACACCAATTTGATCTTTCTTGTAATATGTTAGGTACAGATAATTTACGGTCTATTGGTGTACTTGGAGGATTTCCATTAATATACGCTGACGTTACATATACTTTTTTTCCATCTTTAAAATAGTAAAACCAACGATTGTCTAAATTTCCTGTCCAGTAATCTTTAACCGCTTCACCATACTCCCATCCTTTAAAAGATACTTTTGTATTTCCGGGAATCACATCTACAATATTTGCATTCAAACTTTTCGCCTCTCTAACATTTACATTCAATGGAGCTGTTGTCCCTGAAAATTCAACTTCTTCTGCTATTATTTTCTGAACACCAATAAAACTAAATGTGAAGAACAATAAAAACATACAAACAATAAAATGATTTCTTCCCTTCATTTCTCCACCCCTTCATCAGTACTAAAAAACATCAACAATTCATCCTTATTAATTGTTCAAGCTTAATATTACATACTAACGAAAAATGACTTCTCATAAAATGAAACTTTAATCAGTAGTGGTTTTATGCATCACCCACTGTTTATTAGTTAAACCAATCGGGCTGCTCGGCAAATAGCGGGATAAATTCCAATACAAAAAAGGAGCCTATAAATTTTTATAGGCTCCTTTTTATTTCGTCGTTATTACTTAGCTAATTCTTTCGTACCATTCATTACATCAATGAAGAATCCCCAGTTATTCACTACAGAAGAGATACTGATATGTTCATCTGGAGTGTGGACGTTGAAAATGTCTGGTCCGAATGAAATTGCATCTAATTCAGGCATCTTTTGAACGAATGCGCTACACTCAATCCCCGCATGTACAGCGAATATTTCAATTTCTTTATTGTATTTTTCTTGATGTACTTTTTCAAATAAATTACGAATTTGTGAGTTTGGATTGTATGGCCATTCTGGATACTCTGACTCTATTTCAAATGTAGCACCAACTAATTCAGCAATATATTTGATTTCTTCTGCAACATGTTGTTTTAAACTACTTACAGAACTTCGCACTTCGTTACGTAATTTAATTTCATCTTGCAACGTTTCAATAACGCCTAAATTTGTTGAGCTTTCTACAAGACCTTTAATATCCATGCTCATACTTTGAATGCCATTCGGAATTAAGAATAATGATGAAATAAGCTGCTTTTGTGTCTCTTTAGCAAATACTTTTTCAACTTTTTCATCCAATTTTGTCAGTGTAACATGAACATCTGGATCAACAGCACGCATTTCTTCTTGTAATACACGTGTCCATGATTCTAGTTTTTCTTCTACTTGTCCTACATCTTCTGTACGAATTAAAATTGTAGCTACACTTTCACGCGGAATTGCATTCGTTTTTAATCCGCCGTGAACTTCACTTATGTTAAACTCCGTATGTGCTGATAAGTCACGTAATACTCGTCCTAATACTTTGTTCGCATTACCGCGTTGTTTATCAATTTCCATACCAGAATGTCCGCCTTTTAGACCGCCAACATATAGACGGTATGCATCCATATTCGCTGGCGTTTCATCCCAAATTACGGGGATTGTTTCAACAGCTTTCGCACCACCTGCACTACTTACAAGTAATTTATGATCTTCTTCAGAATCAATATTTATAAATATCTTTCCTTCAAAATGATTTGGATCAATAGCAAAAGCCCCGCCCATTGTCGTTTCTTCTTCAGTAGTGATAACGACTTCAAGTGCTGGATGCGTAATTTCTTTTGAATCTAATAAAGCTAATGCATACGCAACTGCAATACCATTATCAGCACCTAAAGTTGTTTGATTTGCATATAACATATCCCCAATGATTCGTAATTCAATTGGATCTTTTTCAAAATCATGTACTGTTGCTTGATTTTTTTCGCAAACCATATCCATATGACCTTGAATAATAATAGCTGGTACATTTTCATAACCAGCTGTTGCTTCTTTTTTAATAATGACATTTAATGCTTCATCTTGAATGACTTCTAAGTTACGCTCTTTTGCAAAGCCCACTAAATAATCACTAATTTCCTTTTCATTACCTGATCCTCTAGGAATCTTTGAAATTTCTGCAAAATGATAAAATACAGGGTGCTTTGTTAATTGTTCTAAAGTAGAATACATTTTTCAAGCTCCTCTCAAAATGAAAAAATAGTATGTAAGTCTTTTATCATTATACCATGATTCATTATTTTACCTTTCTTTTAACTTTTATTGTTCATTTTATGTACAACACTCTTACAACATTGTAAGGGTATTGTAATCTATATCGATTTTTCTCATTTAATAATAGCCGTATACTTTTTAAAGAAACACATTAAAGGAGATAAAGAAAATGAAAAAGTTTTTAGCAATTATTACACTATGTTTATTATTTTCTAGTTTTACTATTGGCTGTGAGAGAGCGTCACTAAATAGAATTGGTAAAGATGTATATTACATGCAGATAAAAGGAGAAGGAACTATCGAAAAAGTAGATGGTAGAAACTTACGAAACTATACGCTGCCCGCATATGATAAAGATGGCGTCAAAAAACAAATTACATTTAGAAGTACAAAAAAAGAAAACAATCATAAATTAAATGAAGACGCGTTTTTACGCCTTTATGTAGATCAAGATGATAATAATAAAAATGAAATATCATCAATTGAAGTAAAGTCCTATGAAGAGATTCAGAAAGCAGATTTGCCTGAAAAAATAAGAGAAAAGTTTACTATTAAATAAAAAAACAAAAGAAAATGCTCTATGCATTTTCTTTTGTTTTTTTCACATGTATATATTTTGAACTGCTATTATTCATCAGTTTCTCCAACCGATTTATATTCTCCGTTAATGCACCTTTCACAAGAGAGAAATCTGTATTTGATTCTTCTTTTTTTTCTTTAAAAAACGAAGACTTTTGTACATTGACTTCAGCCATCTCTTCTCCCCCTTTTCAAAAAGATACAACCTTTTATTTATATTATATAGCAAATATAGAAAGAGTGTACACTTATGATTTTCTTTTTAATTCTTCTTCTAATTCTTCTACTTGCTGCAACGTATCACCTTTTATTAAAGAGAAATCGGTTGTATCTTCGTTATCTTCTTTAAAAAAATCATTGTCATAATCTTTTACCACTACAATCACCTCTACATGCTAGTGTAGGAATGATTGTCCAATTTTATTCAACTTTGTCGGATTTTGTTTTTAATTTATGTATAGAAGAAAAGGACAGAATAAGATTCTGTCCTTATTTACTAAAATAACTATGATGTATTGTTAAATTATATACATTTTCAAAATCTCGATCTTGCAGGTTATTTTTCTTTCCATCAATAATAATGAAAACGTCACTTACTATTTTTGCTGGTATAATCCCGACATTTTCTACTTGCACCGCTTTCTGCTCATTCAATTGCTCGATATGTTCTAACGGAACGATAATACTAAATTGCGAGCGAATACCCCGAAAGTTTGTATTTAATTCTTTCGCGGCTTCAAAAACAACAATTTTCGCACCAATCTTTTCCCCATATGAATCTAAAAATGCATTTAAGCTCTTTGTATATTCCTCTTCTGTATGCCATTCCATCGTACCGAATACTGATGGGTTAACATTTTGAATAATTGTCGTGTATATTTCTCCTCTCGCTTTAGATGCAATTAATGATCGTTTTATTGATTGAACTGTCTTGCCAATATCGGTAAATTTCGCACCCCATATTTCTGAAATATTAGGTGTTAAAATGAACGCAATATCAACAAAAATAACCATTGCAGTAAACATCAAAAGATTTTTCCAGAGGGTTAAATCGATTCCTTTTATCATGAAATACACAGTGACAGATATGATAAACAAACCATACCAAGTCTTTCTAATACGTTGCTTCTTCTCCTCGTACAACTCTTCATTTTTCCAATAAAAGAAAACAAGGACTACAAAGACAATCACTAAAACAAATAAGCCAATTCGAATGTTAGAGATCATTAATCACATCACCCTCCATTCAAAAACTACTCACGATATCATTACATGCGCAAGCTGCTCTCTTTATGACAAAAGACGTGGACAAGCTTCTAAATTTAGCTACATCGCATATATATTAGAAGGTGCCACGTCTTTTATCCTGCTATTTGTGGGCAATAAGACCCCCACTGATTAAAGTTTTACTTTACCATGAGTCTACATTGTATATGTAGACAAGCATCCATTTCAAATTTTCGTATTAAAAAGAAATATGTTTCGGAATTTCCCCTTCAGGTACTTCTCCATCCATACTTAAATAATAATGACGAATCGGACGTAAATCTTCATCTAATTCATAAACAAGCGGAATGCTAGTTGGAATATTTAATGAAACTACACCATCACTTGAAAGGTTATCTAAGTATTTTACTAGCGAGCGAATTGTGTTACCGTGTGATGAAATAATTACTTTATTACCACTTTTTAATGTCGGCGCAATTTCTGAATGCCAATAAGCAAGTACTCTCTTCTCCGTATCCTCTAAACATTCAGTTAATGGGAATTCACCTTTTTTGAGTGTTTTATATCTTGGATCATTCGCTTCATATCGAGAATCGTCTTCAGTAAGAGCCGGTGGTCTTACATCAACACTTCTTCTCCAAATATGAACTTGCTCCTCACCATATTTTTGAGCAGTTTCATCTTTATTCAACCCCTGCAATGCACCATAATGCCTTTCATTTAGCTTCCAAGATTTATGTATTGGGACCCAAGTAAGATCCATCTCATGAAGTACAATCCATAACGTCCGAATTGCGCGTTTTAATACAGATGTATAAGCCACATCAAAAGTATATCCGTTTTTCTTTAATATTGCTCCTGCTTCTCTCGCTTCACTTAATCCGTTCTCTGATAAATCAACATCTGTCCATCCAGTAAAGCGATTTTCAAGATTCCATAAACTTTGTCCGTGACGAATAAGTACAAGTTTTATCATTATAATTCCCCTTTCGGAAATGTGAATTTTATTGTTCCATTGCGTACACGTATAAAGTATCTAGTAATGTATCTTTTTATCCATTCACTCTATGACCAAACGATAGTTGCCAAATGTATGGATAAAATTTGTTCTTTTTCAAACGATAAAAACAGAAGTTTTTTCATTATTTTTGATCGACTGGTATTTCCCGTTTTGATACCCAAGCATCAAAACCTGATCGGCTATTTGCCATTTCATTCATAACTTGGTGCCAATTGTCCTCACATGATTCACCAAATTTTGAAAAAATAGCACCCATTTGTTGTCTTTGTACATCACTCAGTTTTTGCTCTAAATCTGCACCTTTTTCTGTTAAAGACAACTGTTTTACACGTCGATCATGCATAGCCTCATTACTCTCAATTAAGCCCTTTTCCACAAGTTGACGTAACGGTCCGTGAAGAGCTTGTTTACTTATTTCTAATAGTGATAATAACTCATTTACACTTATCCCTGGAAAACGTGCGATAAAAAATAAAATTCGATGATGTACTCGTTGAATGCCATATTCTTTTATAATTTCATCTGGCTTTTCAGTAAATGTTTTATATGCAAAATAAAATAATGCTAATGCCTCATTCATCTGTTCTTCTTTATGTTGTGTCATCTACTTTCCCCCTGTATGTAAATTATACCACAATCTAGTAATGAATATTTTAATCAACGCATTAGAACTTGTTCAGTCTATTGAAACATTCATTGCATAATTAGGAGCTGATTCATTTGAAAAAACAATACACTGTAAGTACATATTTATTGGATAGACTACACGAATTAGGAATTGAACATATATTTGGGGTTCCTGGTGATTATAATCTTGCCTTTTTAGATGATGTGGTAGCACATGAAAATTTAAAGTGGATTGGCAATTGTAATGAATTAAATGCTGCATATGCAGCAGATGGGTACGCTCGCATAAAAGGAATCGCTGCTCTTATTACTACTTTCGGTGTTGGAGAATTAAGCGCTATTAACGGTATTGCTGGCTCATATGCGGAAAACGTGCCAGTTATAAAAATCACGGGTACGCCACCAACAAAAGTAATGGAAAATGGAGCAATCGTCCATCATACGTTAGGAGATGGAAAGTTCGATCACTTTTCCAATATGTATCGAGAAATCACTGTGGCACAAACAAATGTAACACCTGAGCATGCTGCTGAGGAAATTGACCGTGTTTTACGCGCATGTTGGAATGAAAAACGCCCGGTTCATATTAATTTGCCGATTGATGTATATAATAAACCAATTAATAAACCTACAGAACCAATTTTATATAAACCGATTTTAAGTAATAAAGAAGCGTTGGATAAAATGCTTCTACATGCCACTTCAATAATAAATAACGCCAAAAAACCTGTAATTTTAGCTGATTTTGAAGTAGATCGATTTCACGCTAAAGAAAATTTACATCAATTCGTAGAAAAAACTGGGTTTCCCATCGCGACGTTAAGTATGGGAAAAGGAATATTCCCAGAAAAACACCCTCAATTTATAGGGATTTATACTGGTGATGTAAGTTCTCCGTACTTGAGAAAAAGAATTGATGAATCTGATTGTATTATTAGTATTGGTGTGAAGTTAACTGATACTATTACAGGCGGCTTCACACAAGGTTTTACAAAAGAACAAGTTATAGAAATCCATCCCTACACTGTGAAAATTATAGATAAAAAATACGGTCCAGTTGTAATGCAGGATGTTTTACAACATTTAAGTGATTCAATTGAGCATGGTAATAAAGATACCCTTGACGTTAAGCCATTTATTTTAGAATCATCACCTTTTACTGAAGAGTTCATTCCAAAAGCACAAATGGTCACACAAAAACGTTTTTGGCAGCAAATGTACCATTTCTTACAAGAAAACGACGTCTTAATTGTAGAGCAAGGAACACCTTTCTTTGGTAGTGCTGCTATCCCTCTACCTAATAACACTGCATATGTAGGACAACCGTTATGGGGATCTATCGGATATACACTGCCCGCTCTACTTGGTACACAGCTCGCCAATTTATCACGGCGCAACATTTTAATTATTGGTGATGGTTCTTTCCAAGTAACTGCCCAAGAGTTATCAACTATACTACGTCAAAATTTAAAACCGATTATATTTTTAATCAATAACAACGGATACACTGT
The DNA here is from genome assembly GCF_057809515.1 of Bacillus sp. FG16. NCBI lineage: Bacteria > Bacillati > Bacillota > Bacilli > Caryophanales > Bacillaceae > Bacillus > Bacillus sp. FG16. Next base: position 24,206 of record NZ_JBMDKC010000009.1, on the reverse strand, counting down.
TGAACGTGCCATTCACGGCCAAAACCAACCTTATAATGATATACAAATGTGGGATTACAATAAACTATCAATGGTATTTGGGTCAGAAGAAAAAAGCCTAACATTTAAAGTAGAAAATGAAGCAGAATTAGCAGAAGTCTTAACAAATATAACTTTTAATAAGAATCAACTTATCTTTATTGAAGTTATAATGAGCCAAAGCGATCAACCTGAATTGTTAGCTAAACTCGGGAAAAGATTCGGTCAGCAAAATTCTTAATATAGAAGCATAACCTAATTATACAATTAGTAGTGTAAAACTTGTTTTGAGAATAGTTTCGACACTCAAAATACATAAGGAAAAGGATGGAAAGCGCCATCCTTTTCTATTTTAAGAGCATTCTTCGACTAACGCCCCGTATGACAAGCAAAAATTCTTAATTCATCTTTAACTTTATAGCTTTTGTCGCAATAAATGTTTTAATATGCTTATCTAATATCCTTGTCCCACCAAAATCATCCTCATAAAAACCTGTTATAGCAAAACCAGCTTCAATTTGGCCTTGGATTTGGTCTTCTAAAGTATGCGCATATTCTATTGTTTGATTTGAATCGATGTAATCTTGAACTTCATCCTCTGGTAAATAATCCAATGTTGATGAAGGAATTGAATGTTTAACATCAAGAATACCTTTTTGTTCTTGGTTATCATCAAAGATCCATAGTAACGGATTTGTAAATCCAGCAATAAGAATACCTTTATTCTTTAAAACCCTAGAAACTTCATTCCATACAAGATGAACATCTTTTACAAACAAATTAGAGACAGGATTTACAACAATATCAAAATAATCATCCTCAAAATCACCAAGGTCTGACATATCTCCTTGTACGGTTTTTAAAGACAAACCATCCCTTTTTGCTACCTTTTCATCTTGTTCCAATTGCTTCTTAGATATATCAGTTACTGTTACATCTGCTCCAGCAGCAGCTAGAACAGGTGCTTGTTGTCCACCACCTGATGCTAAGCAAAGTATCTTTAATCCATCTAATGACTTTGGAAACCACTCTCTAGGAACTGATTTTTCCGTAGTGACTGTAATCTCCCATTCACCTGATTTGCTTTTCTCAACAATCTCGCTACTTACAGGCTGCGTGTATCTAGAACCTTCTTCAACCTTCTTATCCCATGCATTGCTGTTTTGTTGTGTAGTATCCATCGCGATTAGTCCTCCTAACGATCTAGTTGCATTCAATGTGTAAGCTTAATGCTTTCCTTTTTCTATTAACCTGCCTGATAGTTCATACATAGTTGTCTATATTTATATTAACAGATAAATGCAAAAAAATTACCAAAGAATTCTAAAAAGACAAAGAATTACACATCTATTCCATTCATTTAAACTAATCGTAGAATTGGTAAGTTTTAAACAACTCACTTCCACATAAAAAAAGCATTCCAAATCTGTTAACAGTTGGAACGCTTTTTTATGTTATTTCATTTTTCAAGCTTTTAACTAAATCCTTTAAACAAATAAGCTATGATTTTTCTTTTTTATTCAGCAAGAGTTAACTGCCAAGATACACCATACTTATCATTTAACCAGCCAAACTTTTTACTAAACGGATAAGAACCTAAAGGCATGAGAATTGCTCCATCCTGCGCTAGTTTATGAAAGACCGTTTCAATTTCTTCTTCTGTCTCACAAGTTACATAAAGAGACATAGCTGGAGTGAATGTAAAATTATGATTTACATAACTATCAATACACATAAACTCTTGGCCATTTAGCGTAAAAGTTGCATGAATTACAGTTCCCTCTTTACCAGGTCCATTTTCATCGTAGCGAGAAATACTTACAATTTCCGATTGATCAAATAGCGACGTATAAAAATTCATTGCTTCTTCAGCTTTGCCTTCAAACATTAAAAACGTAGTAATTTTTTGATTTGTGTTACTCATATGGAGACAGCCCCTTGTTATATATTTATGTAAAACATAAGTCGGCCAAAAAACCGAACGTACATTCCTATAAGTGTATTGTCTATAAAAACGATGAGTTTGTCAATTATCTACTTTCTTATTTCTTCTTAAATAATGCTGTCCAAAGAAATGATTCTCCAAACATTTCTTTCGGTTGTTTTATTTGTTTCATCCTTCTAATCTCAATTACCTCAAATTCTTTAAATATCTCTCTTAACTTTTCTTCCGAGTATGCAAGACCACCTTGTAGACTCCATTCTCTATATACGTCCCAATCTGTTATTTCTGATCCATTTCGCTCATCTAAATCGCCTGCCGCAAAACATGTTAATCCGAAATAACCACCCGATTTTAATGAGTTTTTAATTAAATCCACATAATTTATTCTTCTATGCGGTGGAATGTGATGCAAACAACCCGAATCGTATACAAAATCAAATTCGTTTTGAACCTCTAAATTAAAAATCGAATCACAAATAAAATGAATTTCTACCTCTTTTGCCAATGCCCTTTCTTTAGCCCAATTAATGCCTTCTACAGATAAATCCACTGCTGTTACATCAAATCCTTGAGTCGCTAAATAAATGGCATTTCTACCTGGACCACATCCAAGTTCTAATACCTCCCCTTTTAAAACTCTCTCTTTTTGTATATACGAAACTAGATTCTCATCTGGAACATTTTCAAAAAACGGAACATCCTTTTCTCTATTCTCATAAAACTCATTCCAAAAGGGTTCAGCAGGTCTTAATAATGAATCAAGCATTTTTAAAATGTCTTCTTGTGTGTGTAACGTTTCAGTTTTCATTTTTACCCTCCATATTTTAATAGTCAGAAAATTATTATATATCTTTTTGAACTTTCAAACAAAGAAAAAACTCCTACTATTTGTATTGGCTTACTTATCCTATACTTTGAAAATGAATCTATTAATACAGCGATGAATTGGAGTTCTACCGACCCAATATTTTTTTTACTGATATTAACAGCTTGGACCTGTATTGGTGGCCTTATAGGAATGAATACGCCAACTACTGCGAAAACAACGCTTAGAAGTATAATTACAATCACACTTACATTGTTCTTACTTTTGTACTTAATATTAATAATGTGTTTTTAGTATCTTTAATCGCATCATAATTATTAAATTCATTTTTTTGATTTAAATAGAATAAAACTCAATATTCCGTTAATACTGTATATGACATTAGATTTTCTCCTTGTTCCCCCTTGGAGAACCGAGCAGTTAGCGTTTGCTAGCTGCTCTTTTATTTTCTGCAATTGGTTACACTTACCTGATGTTTTTAGCGTAATATTAAGTTAAGATATATAAGAATAAAATATATTTGGCTGTTATACTATTACCCTAGGAAACTAGGGTTTTAATTTCCATAAAATCAAATTTTTGTTAAAAACAATATACTTACCAAATATTGTTTTTGTTTAAAATAACTGCTCTAAATAAATTAGATGCATTTACCAGTATGTTTACCACAACATTCATGTTAAAATCCCTTGTGAGTACGACACAACTCGACCTTATGAAGCCTTACAGCCATTATAGTGGGGCTCTTTTTTTAATTGAATTAACACTTTTGTTTAATTTTCTAACTTTTCCCCACTTCACACCCTTAAATTCATATATAATAATTAATATAGTTGTAGCATTTTGTTATTAGGAGGTGTAATTATGTCATTTGCAGCATGGAGTGCAATTTTTATGACTTTGATTGGAGCAATGTCCGGAGCAATATTTGGTACAATCTCTTCTAAAAATAAGAGCAAAAGTAGGAACTAAAAAACCTAATATTAAAAGTTAATATCTATTTCAGTACCAGCTGATACGCCCTTGACATTTCAGCTGGCATTTTCTATTTAAATAAGAATTTTATTAAAAACTTATATGGATATATTCTCCAATACATAATTAATATATTCGAAGTGTTAGTAATACTAAAAATAATAATGATTTTGTTATACATTTGTTTCGGAATAAGTGCAGTTTTTAGATTAATAAAGGAATTTCAAAAGCCACAGAAAAAACAGTTCTTGATTTTAGTTGATTCTCTAATTTTGATAGGAGCAATATTTTTAATGGCTAGTTTCTTTATCTAAATTACATAAAAAAACTCCCAGTGAGTGAAACAGCTAGCAAAAGCTAACTGCTTTTTAATTACAATTACTAGTTTGTTTAAATTCACCTTAATTCATATCAAGTTTTCTTAACATTCTCATTAATAACCTTATAATATAATTAAGCTATTTGTATGAGAGGTGATTATTATGAACTGGAAACAAAAATACAATCCAAAATATTTCTTTTACCGAATGTATAGTTATATTTATAAAGCCCTTGATAATATATCATGGTCCTTAAAATAAAGCTTTTGTTCACTTTTGTTGATACATTTACGAAACATTCATGTGTTATCTTCATTAAGTTCTTTTCTTTTATAATGTCGTGTGAGATATACCAACAGAGTAAGCCCTAGCCCCCCTAATACTAGGGCTTTTTTTATAAGAATTTTATACATTTTATTATTTCCAGTAAACTTTTCAAATTGTATATACATAATATAAAATTTTTATGTTGTTATATTTTTTGATGGCCTCTTATCTTTCCGTAAAAGGCCCTTTTTTCAAATAACACTTTTGTTTAATTTATATTTAAAAAGTTCCTTTTCATAAAAACTTCCCTTATATGCTATACTCATTCTTAAATAATTGTATAAGGAATGTTAAAAATGGATGATAGATCGTCAAGACAATGGAAAATGCGACAAAAGTTAAAAGCACTGAAAACAAAAAACAGAAATGATACAAACCCTTTGTTTAATGAATGCCTTGAATCCCTAGGAAACGAAACTCTCATTTTCTCCCAAGAAAAAAGCCAACAGATTGCTACTATTTTAATGAATTCGTTTCCTATAACTGTCTCGGGAAGAATAGATTGGGAACAGATAGATAATCAATTCATAGCTTCGAACAAAGAACAACTAATTTCCCTTATTAGAGCAAACCAACTAGATTTTGACGAACAGATTTTTATAATATGGGATAACTATGAAATCCCTGTAGTAAGTACAAATCTTGATAAAGTATTCCAATCACTAGTTGACGTTGATGCAGTCAGTTTTTATTACTGGCTATTAGACAAAGAATATAGATTCGTAATTGAAATAAATGATGAAGAATTGATTAGGGTTGGGTTTCGCTAATACTCTAAGCATATGAAGCTAGTTCCCTTCATTTCTTAATATTTTCTTCGTCACTATAGCTATTAATATCATTATGAAACTAATAGCAAATATAGGTAAATAAATTTTCGTACTGAATCGTTCAAACATAAAACCATATACGACTTGCCCAATTGGTGCCATACATTGAGATACCGCTGTTATAAATGCCATCACTTTTCCTAGATTTTCATTTGGTGTTTTCTTTTGGACTACAGTAATCACATAGATGGATACAATTGTCATAATTATTGCGATTAGAAGAGAAGAAAGTATAAAGAGGATAAATGGTGGATAGTATCCTAAATTAAGAGTAAACGGTGTAACTGATAGTGCCACTGGTATTACTAATAAAGCTATGATAAGCATCCAATTATATAATGTTTTCATCTGTAACTTTTTAGCAAAGAAACCGATTGACAATGCACCTAATATAGTTGCAAAATCAATTAATCCCATTCCAATTCCATACATCGTATCGCTACTCTGCATAGTTACTCGTAATATAATAGGTCCTCCAACAACAAATAACGGTGTCAAAATTAAGTTTAGTAAAGCTGCAAGTAACATAGCCTTCAAAATAAAAGATTGTTTTAAAACATAAAGAAAACCTTCTTTCATATCTTTTACAATTATCGGTACGATATGGCCTTCCTGTATTCTTTTTATAAATGGTATTGTAATAAACATTTCTAAAATTGCAGATAAAAAGAAAGCGAGACAACTTATTATTACGAGCATTTTCAAACCAATTATGCCGTATAATATTCCTCCTAGTACAGGTGCAACTATATTAGATAATGCTTGCACACCATTTACGATACCGTTTGCTTGTTCTAACTTTTTCTCTGGAACTAATTGAGGAATACTCGCCATTACAACTGGTGCGTACATTGCACTAACGACTGCTAGTAAAAACATAATTGTTCCAATCATTAAAATAGATACCGATTCAGTTAATAACAAAACTATAAAACTTAATACAATAGCAGCGTTTATAAAATCAAAAATGACCATTACATTACGGCGGTTGAAACGATCTGCTATTGCTCCGCCAAGAGGTGCTAGCAGAAACGGAATACTCGTTACCGCATATAACCCTGCGAATATATCTGCACGCCCTGTTATATCTAGCACATATAGTGAGAGAGCAAAACGTAATAGTGTTGAACCTAAAATAGTAATAATTTGACCACTTACCATTAAGTGAAAATCTTTCAAGGAAGATTGAATACTTGCTGGCATCCTCGTCACATCCTTCATTTAACCTAGACCGACTGTCGGTCGATAATACTCAAACAGAAAATCACTATTTCTGTTTAATTAAAACTTCCATCATATAATTAAAAGACCCCTCTTTCGCTCCGACAGATGCTTCCATCATTTTGATATAAGCTTTAGCTCTGTTTATCATTTCTTCAGGTTTCCACTGGAATAAACCATCATCAAATATGACTTGCGCTGAGGAAATTAACAGTTCAATCGTTTCTTGTGGGTATGAGGTACAAAATATGCCTTCTTCTATTCCTTGCTCTAAAACTTCCGTTAATACAGGAGATAAATGTATAATGGACTGCACTAAACTTTTCTGATGCATTTCTGCATTATTTGGTTGATGGAATTGTTCAATCATTTTATCTTTTACATCTCCCGATTTTGGTGATTGTTCCATTAAAATTTTAAATAACTTATCTAAAACTGGAATATCGGGATTGGAGACAATCCTTTTCGCCTTAGTGACATCCTCTTTAATAATCCTCATAATGATTTCATCCATTACTTCCTCCTTCGACTTAAAATAATGATAAAACGTCCCCTTTGCTATACCAATTTCTTTTAAAATGTCATTCACGGTTGTTTTCGTATAGCCTTTCGTAAGAAACAAACGCTCAGCTATTTCTAAAATTTCCTTTCTACGCTCCTCATACTCCTTTACAATTCGCATTCAAGTTCTCCTTCTCACTAGACCGACTGTCGGTCTATTAAAATTATATGTTTAGTTTGCAAAAAGTTTCCTATTATCGTACATATACAACACCATACTTTCTATTTCCTTTATGGATTTTTTAAAATATTTTAATACGGTGAATGAAATTTCAAGAATTACTCTTTAACACCTCCCTTGTACTTGTATCGACTTCTTTGTATAAAAAAAGAGCCGCAACGCTTTGCGACTCTTTGACAATAATACCTATTTAACGGCCACGTCGTTGCTGACCTTGCTTTGTACTACCTTTTTTATTACTTGGCTTATTAAATGATCGGTTATTTTCATTTCTAGAACTATTTCTTGAATCATTTCTTGAGCTATTTCTCGAATCACGTCTTGAATCACTTCTTGAACCTTCACGGCTATCTCTTTGACGATATTGACTTGATTTCTTTGGAGCCGGCTTTGGTACCGGTTTTCCATTTTCATCTACACGTTTTATCTTCGGTTGTTCGATTATTTCTCTTTGTATTGGTGCACCAAGTGTTTTTTCAATTTCTTCTAAATGTTTTTCATCTTTCGCTGCAACGAACGTAATTGCAAGACCTGATCCACCTGCACGTCCTGTTCGGCCAATGCGGTGAATATAACTTTCTACATCTTCAGGGATATCAAAGTTAAATACGTGCGTTACACCATCTACATCAAGTCCACGAGCTGCTACATCCGTTGCGATTAAGTACTGAATTTTAGCTTCGCGGAAACTCTTCATAACTCTTTCACGTTTCGCTTGAGGTATATCACCATGAAGTTCAGCACAATTATAACCTAGTCCTTTTAAATTATCATAAAGCTTACTTGCTCTAACCTTTGTACGACAGAAAATAACTGCTAAAAATGGCTGATCACGATCCATAACAAAACGAAGTGCATCTGGCTTTGCACGATCTGTCGTCTCAATGACACGCTGCTCAATTGTATCTACCGTTACTTCTTCACTTTGTACTTGAATCATTTGTGGCTCATCCATATAACGCTTCGCCAATTTTTTAATATCTTTTGGCATCGTTGCTGAGAATAACATCGTTTGTTTACTACCAGGTGTCTCATCTAAAATATCTTCAATATCATATAAGAAACCAAAATAAAGCATTTGATCCGCTTCATCTAATACAATCGTTGAAAGATTACTTAAATCAATTGTTTCACGTCGTATATGATCTAATAATCGTCCTGGTGTCGCTACAACAATATGTGTATTACCTTTTAATTTTCTCAATTGTTGTGCTACATCTTGTCCGCCATATATCGCTAGTACATTAATATCTTCTCTTTGAACAAGCATTTTTTTAATTTCAGTTGTAATTTGCAGGGCTAGTTCCCTTGTTGGTGCAACAATTAAAGCCTGAACATCACTAGACTCTGGATCGATTTTTTCTAAAATCGGTAACACGAATGCTAACGTTTTACCCGTTCCTGTTTTCGCCTGCCCAATAATATCTTTACCTGACATAATAACAGGAATTGCCTTCTCTTGAATTGGTGTTGCTTCTGTAATTCCATTTTCACGTAATGTATGATTAAAAGTTTCACTAATTCCTAATTCTAAAAAGTTTTTCAAATAGACCACTTCTTTTCCTTATTTTTCACATTAGCTTTCATTGTACCATTTGTTTCGCTAAATATGAAAAATAAAAAAATTCTTATCTTCTTTTTTTATATTCATCCTGTACTAGATGAACAAATTCTTTTTGTTTTTTCTCGGATTTTATTAATGCTTGCATATTAGTAGAAGACAAAATGAACTTCTTAATTTTTCTATTACTCCAAATTAAACTTGTATACTTTGTATCTTCGTGTAGCCTTCGAAACCACTCAAATTCACTTAATTTGGAAATATGATGTTTTAATTTCATGTCATTTCGAGGATAAAATAAAATTATATCCATTATTACATCAAGCAATAAACTCATCTTCTCCCCCCTATACATATATATTTCAAATTTACGGAAATATAGCTATAGGGTGATGGAATTGAACACTACATTCATAAAGATATTTTGCATATTTTTCTTACTATATTTTCAATCGACCTCAATTATTATGGCAAAATCTCGAACAAATGTGATAAGTGAATTTAAACAAGCTTTACTCAAAAATGATAAAAAATTAATGCAGTCATATGTAACAGAAGGAGTTGAACTACCTACTTTCCAAAAGGAAAAACCTATTCATGAAATTAAAATAGTACCATCTCCAAAAGAAGATACTACAATTCTTATTTCTTATTTCAAAGGCACTAATAATGAATTTACTGTCGGTTTCATTTTAAAAATAGTAACAAAAAATAATAAAATATCTCAAATCAATCAAATTTATGATGACAATCCACTTATGAAAGAAGCTACTATCGTAAAAGAATATGAAATGAAGTGTAAGGAACATATACTTACTCCTACAAAATTCCCGTTCGAAATTCACGAATTTCAAGGGTACATCTATAACGATTACTTAAACCTCCAATACTACAATGAAGATATTAATGGGATTTTTAAAATCACTGTTTCACCAGTTCAAAATAAATTAGGCTTCTATGTACATAGGAGAGCTAAGTTCTACAGCTTAAAAAATAATATAAAAGCATTATATAATCCTCATTTCGATTCAGCATATGAGCTTATCTTTCAGCAGAATGGTTTTCAATATACAATTGCAATTGGTAACAAACGCTATATACAAGGAAAATATAACGTAAAGGATTTAATTCAAATTGCAGAATCTATGAATTAAAAAACCAATCTTTTCTATATCGAAAAGATTGGTTTTTTATTATTTTATACAGTAAGCTTTCCTCCATGATAGCAATAATACTGTGCTGCTTTAAGACTTTTAATCCTATTTAAAGACTGTTTCGCTTTTTCTATATCCAAACAAAAATTCGGATTAGCTATTACTAACTCACGATTCTCTTGAACAGCCGCATCTCCCGTAATTACACAATCTAAATTCGGAAAATATAATGAAATATGCCCCGAAGTATGTCCTGGCGTCGCTACTATTTGACATTCATTATTCAAAATCATTTGACCATCATGCACTTTTTCATCGACGGAAATATGTTTTATATTTTTTAACTGTTGTATAAACCATTTACCAAATTCTTTTTCTTCATTTGGCATACGTTCTAACATTTCTTCAGCTTGAACTAACCTCTCTGATTTTATATCACCGTTAATATAGTTAGATTCAATTTCACTAGCAATAACATTAATATTTGGATATTTCACTTTGAAATCATATAAAGATCCTATATGATCGTCATCATAATGGGTAATAATTATATTCTTTAAGTTTTTCATCTCATATCCATGTTTTAATATTGCATTTTCAATTAAAGGTAAAAAACTTGGATATCCTGTATCGACTAACGTTAATTCATTATGTAATATAATTAAACTTGGATAAATACATTGTTTTTGCCCGTTAAATTCGAATTCAATTGGTAGTTCTATTATTTTCATTTTTCTTCCCCCATACCGCTTATAAAATGCATAATAATAACTAAATCGCCCACATACATTTTACAATATATATACTATGTAACGGAACACTGTGAATCGTTGCATAATCCACATTATAATATTTTGAACAGGTATTCCCCTATTTTTATGGAAATATATAATTAAGAAAAACAATAAAATTGATTAATCTCTCACTTCTTTGTCCATCCTTTTAAAAAATCTATGTTTTTGTAAAAGGAGTGTTTATATGGAGAAACAGACACTTTGGAAAAAGTTCAAAAAAAGCTCTGTAAACCTCGGTAAATCCAGCGTATATGAAAGTATTATCTTATTCTACACAATGAAAAAGAAAGAATTACCTACTAAAGCGAAATTCATAATATTAGCCGCTTTATCTTATTACGTATTAGCAATTGATTTCATTCCAGATATAGCTGCTATTATTGGGATTGGCTTATTAGATGATGTTTTAGCAATCGCTGTAGCGCATAAATACGTTATGAGACACGCAGATGCCGACAGCCAATATAGACAAAAATAAAACTACTATTCTTCAAATCTATATCGGATATCTACCGCCCCATTTTGGCTTATGTCTATTCGTGCAATTAATTTCTTAAAAACCGGATATAGATTTTCAGAATCCTCTAGCAACTTAAATGCATCTTTTACCTTCTGCTGCTCGACTATCAACGCTTTAACGTCATCCAATTTTAAAATTTCTAACTCTTTTTCTTTTATATTTTTCGCAAAGTTAGCATCTCGTTTGGTAAAAGTTTCTTTATCGATAGATTCACCATCTAAATACAAATCTAATAAACGCTCTCTTTTTATCTCTAATTCTTTCTTTTCTTTTCTTTTCTTAATTTCTTCTGCTTTTCTTGATGTTTATCTTTATCATTCAATTTAAATACTTTTTCCAAATCTCTCTCTTTTTCCTTTAATTTTCGCAACACAAGAGAACGCAATCTTTCATACCTTAGTCCGGAGTGTTTGACACAACCACGCCCACCAGTCAACTTATACGTGCCGCACGTTAAATAACCATAATTAAGCTCTTCACCTTCTTTGTTTTTGTATTTGTAAGTGTGTAGAACAAACGGTGAACCACAATGAATACAACGTGCTATTCCTCTTAATTCATTCGTTACTGCTACACGCCGCTTTATTTTTTTATTTATTTTGGGGTTGTTTATTTTATCCCATAACGGACGTTCAATTATAGCCGGATGATGATTTTCAAATACTACCCACTTTTCTCTAGGCTCTTGAATCCGCTTTTTTCTTCCGTCTACTTTTACCTCTGTAGACCTCCCCATTACATAATCACCTTTATACATAGGATTCGTAATTATTAGCTTCACAGCCGAATAAGTCCACAATTTCCCAGATCTCTTATACTTACCAACATCATTTAGTGCATTAGAAATTCTCAAATAGCCTAATCCATTGTCATATAATTCATACATTTCCCGAACAATTTCAGCTTCTTCCTGATTAATCACATATTTCTTATCTACAATTTTATAACCATACGGAACTGTTCCACCAGTGTACTCTCCCCTTCTTACCTTAGCCGCTAGCGCTGCTGATATAGAAACGGATAATGTCTTAGGTAATTGGGATGCAAACATTGCATACATCTCAAACTTCAAATCATTTTTCCCTTCATAATAACTGTCATAACCTTCTTCAATCGTCACCAATCGGACACCATGCCCTAACAGTATCTCCTTGATTTCTAATGCGTCCCTCAAATCTCTTCCCAGTCGATGAATAGATTTAAAAACAACAGTATCTAATTCTTTTTTACGAGCTTTCCCCAAGATCAACTGCATCGCACGTCTTTCTAGCCATGCTGTTCCAGAAACAGCTTCATCTTTATAAATTGAATTTTCATCCCACTCGAATCCGTTTTTTTCAATCCAGTATCTACAGATTTCAATCTGATTTTGAATCGATGAAACTTGCTCATCTTTATCAGTGGATACACGTACATATACAGCATATTTCAACTAATATCCCCCTCCCACATCCATCATGATTATGACACCATTATATAACTCCTGGAGTCACATGGCAATCTATTACCAAAACAAAAAGACGACTTTCTACAGTCGTCAAAATAAAAATATATAAATCTCAAAAATTTAGGAGGGGGTAAACAAAACACAACAACATCTAATAAAAACAAAAAAGAAAAAGAACCCCCTCTATAAAAAATATACCTTATATATATAATATAAATATAAAACTAATAATTATATATTATATTATTAGTAATAGTATATAAGTATTATTACTGTTAGGGTTCTAAGTTTTTTAGCTGTAGATTCATTTAATTAGGTGCCAGCATTCAATTCTTTTGTCGATTCATTCATGACAAATCACCTCAATTTTAAGAATTAAACACATGGAACCACATAAACTTTTGCATAGATATCATATTTAGCTGCAAGCTGCTCCAGCTTTTTTTGTCTGTATTCTGTCATAGTAAAGAAATGAATGAGTGGTACTTTTCCGTTATATTTATTTTTGTAGTATAGTGAAAACTCCCTATACCTGCTCATTTTTTCAGCGTTCACATTCATCATTTGCGTACGATCTATTTCTACAGCATTTAGTGTACCTTCTTCATCTCGAAACTTCACATCAGGAATAATTGTCTTCTTTTTATCATCTACTTTATAACGTATAGGTGTTTCTATCTGCCAGTCGTCGGGACAAAACAGATAGAGCCATGCTTCATTTCTCATTAAGCTGTGAGCTAGTCGACTATTTGGTACAATCTTCTCTGTATCGTCGAACAGTTCACGGCCTTTTTTATTTAAATAATACACGTACTCTTTTTGGTACACTGTATTATTTACATAAGGGCTCAGGTCTTTTAAAATACGATTTGCGTTACGAATCCCTCCCATATCGTGCACCGCCATTAGATGCCTACGTGTTGCGAATTTCAGCTTTCTAATCGAGGTCAGAATCGTCATCTGACGGTTTATTTTGATATGTGTCTGGATGTTCATCTTTCTTCACCTCGTATTGTTTTAGATGTTTCCACATCAATTTATCGCTGATAAAGGGTACCTGCAGTTCAATTAGTCGATCTGTTTTATAAATAGCCCTACCAGGTAAGGACGGCAATGTTTCTAGCCCCGATTCATCAAGGACAACCTCAGATGCCTTATATGTCGGTAGCCGAAATCCTAACTTCGCATCGGACATCTGTTTTACTACTGATGGGATTGACGTAACGGTCGGATATTGTGTAGCCAGAATCAAACGAAATCCTAAGCCGCCCGATACAGTCGCTATATAACTAAGCATGTACTGACACTCTTCTCGAATTTTATTAATGGGACGTGGTAATCCTTTGGCCGGAGCAAGTACGGCACCCTCATCAACAATAACGAAATACCGATCTTTTTCTTTTGTTTCAACAATATTTTTGTAACCATTTTCCTTCATGAATTTTCCACGCTCTTCGATTTTTTTCATTATTTGTTTTAGTACATGATGTGCTTTTTCTACAGAATCAGCCACTTCTTCCACCTGTTTTAAGCCGCTGAACTCGCTAAATTCCAATCCCTTTTCCTTTAAATCAATTAAATATACGTGAGCATTTTCAGGATTCGCCTCAATCAAAGTAGTAAGTAGTACTTTCATAAATACTGTTTTCCCCATTCGTGTAAGACCACCTAGTACCATATGAGGAGTTTTATCAAAGTCATGATAAATTAACTTCTCGAGGCTTTGCCCCATCGGTACTTGCCATTCACCTTTTTTTACTAGCCCTTCATTCCAACACCACTTTTGTGGGATACGTTTACTGAATACCCGAATCATTATCTTGTAGTTATCGTATTTGATACGTACAGGCTTATTTAATCCTTCACTTACAACATCCTCAACCTTTTGTATTAATTTAGATGGCATCCCTAACGGAAGTTTATATACATAAGTCGTACTACGATCATCTTCTTTTCTTTCGAGAAAAACCGGATAATGTAATTTTTCATCCTTCCTAATTGCAATCCCACTTACTTCAAAGAATACTTGTATTTTCTTTCTATCATCCTCTTTACCTTTTAAACTATCATTTAGTAAAGCGTACCCGAGCGAAACTGCAGGTATTAATAACAATTCAAGCATAGGGGTTCACTCCTTATATATCCTTAAAGGATATAGTTGCTCTTTACTGGAAGATTTACATACAAGTTGTTTTTCTTATATAACAAAGTGCCCCATGATTCCAGGTTCTATGCCTTCAAAGAAACACCATTAGCACATAACGTAGAAGATACAAAAACGAGCCGGTAAGAGTTGTATACATCGTCATACGTGGAAGCCAATGTGGAACACTCATCCCCATTTTCTCAGCTGCCTTCATCGCCACTACAGACCATCCTGTCGCTGTCCAAATTACTACAGCTTCCCCAGCAAGTGTCATATCGAATCCCTCTTTCTTTTTAGTTGTAATCCTTTTGACGTGAGAATCGGTTGATACTGATTAACCATTTCATCCCATTCAAGAATTTCTTCCTCTTCCCCGTATAGATCTTCCATAATATCGTTAGATAAACTGTAGTAACCGCGGTACTCTTTGTTGTTAGATACCTCGTGTCTTTCCATATGTTTTAGAATAGAGTTTACTTCACCTTTACCCCTGGACTCTTTATACATGCTTCTCAGCTCTTTAGAAGGATACAGATACGGCGTGTCATTCAAGTAATCATATTGCCACCTCATCGCTCATCCCTCCACTGTTTACATTTCTCTAAGTATGCATCAATCCTATTTTGAATCCCTATTTCGTTATACGGACCGTAAGGCTCTTCTCCCCCTAATAAGTCAACAATATCGATGTAGTTAGGATGTTGTAGCATATCGTGTTTTGCAATGTGATCGTACACACAACGTACTTCATTTTTGTCGTCCGCTTCTGTGTACATGTTGTAAAGAGTTTGGGATGGATACAGCTGCATACGGTTTAAATACTTATACCCAGGTCTCATCGTTCCTCACCTTTCCCCTCTTGATGTCCTTAGTTCCACTTAGTATTCCTCGTGGTATTGATGTGGTATTGGTATAGGTATATGACCTGGAGAATTATTTTTGCACGTCCACACCAATTTTTTTCTTTCTAGCTTGTACTATTTATAAAGGAGTTTATTTTTGTATATAGAAAGTAAATCCTTGAGGTGAACGTATATGAAGTTTAAATGTAAACTCAAAGTAATCTTTGCAGAGCTTGATATTAAGCAGAGTGATTTTGCAAAACGTATTGGAGTTGACGACTCTACTCTTAGTGCAATTGTTCGTAATCGTACAAAACCTCGTTTTGATACAGCTTATTTAATTTGCAAAGAACTCGGTAAACCCATTGAGGAGATCTGGACCATCGAGGAGTAATCCCTCCCCCTCCAGCCTTAATAAGTTTTTATCTTTATTTTTCTTTTTACACTTGACTTTTGCTTTCGGTTGACAATCATGGGATGAGGGTACAGGACAACGGCTAGGGCAGAGAACGTCTACCTTACAACGCTTCAAAAATAAAAAGCGTCGTAAAGTAGACGTTCTGTCAATCATGGTCTATCGGGTTAAGGAATCCGTATAGTAACACCCTGTTTAAACGCTGTAATCTCTTACACAGCTGACTTTTTACAGATAAAGCTTGTCCTATCTGCAGAAAGAATCAGGAAAGGAAATGCACTACTGGCGTATCCTTCATTACTCGTAACCTATAATTCTTTCATTATCAGCTGCTACCCGTGCCGTAACACGCCAAGCAACCGCCGTACCGTTAATGGCCGTACTCGCCTAGACTCCTAACAACGCAAACAAGGAAACGTTATTCGTTAGGACGCTTAACTTTCTGACGTTGGCTTAGCTAACCTGTTCAAGTTTAACGAGTGTTAGGTCATTCCTCGTGTGGATCCTCCTCTTAGTTACCTAAAAAAGACAATAGAAAACTAGACCTCGTGTATATCTGTTTTTTCGAATGAGGATATTCACGAGGCTGGAGGTTGTCCGATATTTAGTTAACGAAAGAGTTTATAGCACATGAGCTATAAGCATATTGATAAGGAATAAAACCGAAGCTACAGTATAAAAACCATAAAACCAAATACAATCAGATTTTGTTTCTAAACCGAAGTAATCGCGTATTTTTTGCATCTATACTGTTCCACCCTTCACATTTACACAAAAGTATGACTCTAGGAGTAAAACTTTATTAGTAATAATATATAACTCTAGAAGTCATACGTCAATAGTCTTTCGAAAAAAGTTTTACTTTGATATGTAAATTGTGTAAAATGAAAAGTAATAAATGATCGGAATGAACGGAGGTATTACCATGAGTTCTATGGTATTCACTTTAGGAGAAACGATGGAGGAAATCGGGATTACCAAAAACAAGTTAGCAGTGGAATCAAAAGTTCGTCCAGCCACTATTAGTAATCTAGTTAATGGTGAGGTTGGTCTTGTACGTTTTGACACATTAAAGTCAATCCTGGACGCTTTAAACCAATTAGCTGAGGAAAACGGTGTCAATAAAACCTACCGTATTGAGGACGTTGTACAGTACATAAAATAAATGTACTGTTTTTATTTGTAAATACATTTCCGAATACTCTGATACACTTATTTGAAAGTAATAAAGGAGGAGACATATGGAGACAAAAACAACAGCAGACGGTAATACGTTTATCATTGAAGTGGATCAAAAAAAGAGTTCCGGAAAAGAAAAATTCGGCCGTAAAACTTCATTGGTTTTCGGCATTTTTGGTATCATTTTTTCTGTTATTTTAGGTATCACAATAGTCGGGTTATTTTTCGCTGTTCCACTGTTTCTTTTTTCATTAGGCTTTATTTATGCAGCATTTGAAAAGCAAGAAATTCAGTGCCCTAACTGTAATCACAAACCAAGAATTACAAAAGGAAATGGTTATTTTGATTGTGGAAGTTGTAAGAAACGTACTTTAGTAGAGTGGAAAAAAAGTGGTTTATAATTTTGAATAGCAGCTAATTCATTTCACATAAAGGGGTATTAAATCATGACAAATCAAGAACAACTACAAATAGAATTAAACGAACTAATTAGTAACGGGCATCAAGTTAAAGCTTCGAACTATGTAAATGGTAGTGGTTTTGAATACATTAGCGGACCTGATTATGTTACTTGGATTCACAAATGCAAAAGATTTTTACAAGCAAATGTTCATGAAGAAAAGTTTATTGAAGAATTTGAAAGCATTGCAAATAAAGCGGACGGAAATGGTGTCAAATATTTTGATAAGATGATAGGGATGCTCCAGTCTTGGATTGGCTATGATTTCCCTGATTCTTCTGCCCTCTTAGATCAAAATGCCTCGAGTAAAATCGATAAGATTTTTATCAGTCATGCTTCAAGGGATGTAAAATACGTAAAAGAATTAGTGAACCTACTTAATGATATTGGGATTAAGAAAAATTCAAAAAGTATTTTTTGCAGTTCATTGCCAGGATACGATATTCCACATGGTGAGAGCATCTATGAATTTCTTAAAAAGGAATTAAATAACAATAATATTATGGTGTTATTTGTACTTTCGGATAATTATTATCAAAGTGCTCCTTGTCTAAATGAAATGGGAGCTGCATGGATTACCTCAAAGAAATACACTACAGTTCTTACGCCCAACTTTGATTTCAAAAAAATAGTTGGTGCAATTGACCCTACTCAGATTTCATTCAAAATGAATGATCCAGTTGGATTAGATAAATTTAGAGACAACATAATTCAAAATTTAGAGTTAGAAAATATAGATTATAAAATTTGGCAAGATGACAAAACTAAATATCTATCTGCAGTTTCTGTACTTGCAGACCAGGAAGCATCAACCCGAAATGTAAGTATTGAACTAGAAAGAGCTAAAAGTCATGGTACAGATGCGATAGAATTATCCTTACGATTTATCAATGTTACAACACAACCTATTGAGTTCCAGTATATCGAAATCGAGTTAACTGATGAAGACGGAGAAAAACTAGATATAGTAATTGAAGAAGACGCACTACTTAATGAAATGCAATTAATGAATAAAGAAAATAAGGTTATTACGAAAATATTCAACTTTGATATGTCCTCCAAGTTCCGGGTTAGACGTGTTGTAAATAAAAATACAAAAATTAAGTTTGCTATTGTATAAAAATAAGCCTTCTAACTTGAAGGCTTATTTTTTATAGATTTTCAGCTTTTGATAATGCTTCTAAAGCACTACTTGGGGGAGTGAAGAACTTGTCTAATTCTTCCTTGGTAATAAAATGTTTTGAAGCTTGAATTATAGAATCTCCGTATGAAGGTTCTATATTAAATTTGTATTTATTAGTTTCAACAGTTTCAATACTATTAATTTTACAATTAAGCAGAGCTACTGCACTAAATATATTAAACTTGGCCCCATACAATGTAAAAGATTCAGTATTCGTATACTGGAATGCCATACCGTTACCATTTAAAAATTCACTTTTATTTAGCGCTTCACTTGTTGTTGTGGTAAAGTTATTAACTGTTACTGGCATTTTATAAGGTAAATTCTCAATCAAAGATTTATACAGTCGATCAATAAGAAGTAATCCTTCTTCATCAATCTCCTCTTGTGGATTAAATTTCACATGTAATTTTTCACTAATTGCTGATACTTTTTCCCAATAACGTAATGCATCCTCAATAGATCCTTTTGCATCCGTTTCGTTCATTATAGGCGTTTGAATTCCGCCAGCTAATTTTATTTTCCCGTTTAAGAAGCCTATATATAGCTTTATTGCTGCTATAATTCCTTCGATATCGATGGCTTTTGATAACATTAAATTAACATTAATTGCTATAGTATTAACTTCTTCATCCAATGTTAAAATCAGTTCAAGCGGACCATTGTCTACAGTTTTAAATAGACTTTTTTTCATATCAGCTAAAGGTTCCCTCTTTATATGGAAAACTTCAGTTATACCTTTTTCCTCATAAACTACTTCTAATGGCTTTGGTTCAGGAAACGGCTCAGGAATAATATCATATTTCCCTATTATATTTTTTTGAGGCTGAAATGGTTTTTTAACTAATTCTGTTATTGGTTTTGTTTCTCCATTTATTTTTATATTTTCCCCATCTGTTTGCACTGTTTGTTGTGTGCGATATAAAAATTCTTGCAACTCATCTGGTGAATTAAGTTTTAGCCCCTTAGGTAATTTTATTTTCAAATTAGAAATTGTTATTTTGAGTTCTTCACCTTCTTTTGGAACAGCTTGTATATGATGATTATCTAGAGGAACGTATTTTAATCCTTTAGGTAATTCTTCACTTAATGCATCCAAAACAGCCTGTGGTATGTTAGAAGTAGTACTTTCGTCTTTCTTAAATGCCTGTTTAAAATTAGAAAACATATAGTATCACCAATCCTTATTAATATCATCCCAAACAATTATCTTTGAAACTAGTAACATCTTTTCATAATTATTAATATCTAATTTGTCTGATATAAAATGAATTAACTGCTCCCTATAATTTTCATTTTTAACTATTAAATGTTTAATATCTTCATATTTATAATCCAACCAAAATTCATACTTATGTTCTAAGGCACTTGAATAACTTAAGTATGCTTGTGGCGACATATGATCCTTAGGTAGTAACAATGGTAAATCTCCTTGGCCATTTATGTTAGGAATATACCGCCATTCACGTTCATCATGAAAATTACGTGTAGCATAATCATCTTCCGTACTAGATACCCTCATCATTCCTTCTAAAGGCTTAATATAAAGTAACTTGGTTAAAAGAAAATTTTGATGTTCTATCAATAAATCATTATCTTCTTCCTCGCTTCTCAATGTTTTTGTGAATAATTCCGCAAACTCTCTATGTAACGGCGAATGAACATTTATATATTGAATAGGCTGTACACCAGCATTAATCCCCCATTCTTTTTTTAATCCTATACCAAAAACCCCGTATTTTTTCATATGAGATGTAAGACGTTTTAAATGTATATCACAAAAGCAAGTCATAGGGAAGCAGATTTTTTTTTCATCCCCTAAGCCAAATACCTCAATGCTCTCCTCATTATATCTCGGCGAAAAAGCTTTCCTTTTTAAGGTTTTTGTTAACCACTCAAACCTCCCGGTAAAATTAAACAATGTATTCGCGCTTTGCTGAGAAGATAAATCATTTTCCGATGTTTCCTCGTCTACTTTTTTAGGAGGATCAATTTTCATCATTTTATTTACAGCACCTATTTCCGTTATTTGATCACCCATTAGTACGTTCCACTCCTCTACCCCAAAAATTTTGTACACACAAAATCATATCATAAAAAATCTCCAAAATAAAAAAAGCATGCTCCCTATATAGGAGCATGCTTTTAGATTATTTTTGTTAATCAAACTATTTTTTATAAAAAGTATTTAACATATACATTTATCGGTCAATAATAAGTTCTACCCTTCACTAATATTGGGTATACTATTTATACATCTAGAGAATCATCACATGAGGCACCTTCAGCTGGGGAAGGTGTCTTTATTATTTTTGAGTGATATTGTATGCAGTGAATTCATATAATTAAAATGCCAATACTGTAATACAGAGAAAGAGTATTCCTCCCATCCAACCAGGAATACTCTTTTTTATCTTATTGCATATCATCTATTTTAATAGCATATAAATAAACTGCTCCTGGCATGATGCCATTTTATATACAGAAAAAAGCATTCCATTTCATCACCATCATGGAATGCTTTTTTTCTGACTTTTTAATCATGCAAACCAATTTTCTGCATATAAATAAATTGGTTCAAGAGAAACCACTAAAACAGAGCACTCTCCGGTCAAGAGTACTCTGTTTTTTTTGCCATCATATCCTTGATGATCATTACATACATATGATATAGAATACCATTTTACGGGGACAATATATCTTATAATGTTCTACAAACTAGGTTCTTCTCTCAAGAAGAACCCCTTTTATTTTTCTTTCACTTCACATACACATAGGCTTCATTTGTTGTTATATAGTATGTGCTCCCTTTTGAATTGTGCATCTTGTATTGTGGTGAACCATTTACACTTACTTTCGCATCAATTATGAATCCTTCACCCGAATTTACAGTCCCCGCAACATCTTTATCTTGCCAGGATGGAGTATCATAAAAACGTAGGTTATTAACTTTAGAAACAACCCGCTTCCCTACAATAGAAGAATCAACTGTGCTTTTCTTTTCAAACTTCACATAAGATGGATCGTTCTTAATCCACTGATTTCCACCAAGATTTAGCCAACCATCCTTTTCAGCCCACACAATATAAGATTCTGGTTTGTTTAGTTGACGAATTTTAGAATAACTTGTACCTGGTCCTTTACGTAAGTTAACGTTGTAACCTTCAATATAGGCGATACCGTCTGTTACTGCTGTTGATACTTCCGCTGATTTAGATGGCTTCTCAGGAACAGAAACATCTACACTAGAATTATTGTATGCTCGTTGTACATCTGCTCTAAATTGAGCTTCTGAAACGCCATGAGACTTTAAGTAATCAATTGGATCTTCATGATCTGTACCACCGAGGTAATGAGTTACATCACTATGTGTCCATAATCCTTTTTCTACAGATAACCCACGGTCACGTAAGATTTTAGCTAGTAACTTAACATATTTGTCATAGCTGCGTTTGAATTTTGTATAATCCGCTGTTTCGCATAACTCTACATGTACAAATCGTTTATTAGCAGCTGGACCGCCACCATAAGCAATGTATTTTGTATCAGCAATTTGGATTGTTTCGTCCCAATCGACTGCATAGTGAACAAATGCATTTCTCCATGTACGAGACTCATATTTTTGAATGTTAATAGCTGGAGCTTCTGGAGTTGCTGTAGAATGTGCTACAACGCCCTCATAAGCACCTACACCATAACGGTATGGTTGTTTCGGTAAATCAGGAATAATAAGCGTTCTATCAGCAAAAGCACTTGTAGCAAAAGAACCAGCAAGTACTAGAATCATAAGGAACGAAGTAATATGTTTCATTGTCTTTTTCATTTTGCATCAACATCCTTTTTCATAATTTTTGTGTGGTCAAATAATCCACTTGCTGACAGTCCGATAATGATTCCTTGAAATACATTTGTTTTGATATCTCCGCCCAAAAATAATACGCCTAGCACAAGGCCAAGCGTTAAATTTAATAACGGAACATATTTTGTTTGTAATCCAATTGTTTTTCCAATCTGTGAAAGACCAACTACAATTCCAATCATTACAGTAATTTCAAACATTACATACCACCTCCTTTCATTAAGAAAGTGAGTGCCGCACCTATAATTCCACCTACAATAAGTCGCAAGATCCAAGTTGTATTAGCGCTAATCTTATCTAATTGCTTATTGATATTGATTATGTCCTTTTCGTTACCAGTTGTTCGGATTTCTAACCCTTTAATCTCTAAACGAATATCCTTGATCTCTTGCTTAATTTCTTGAACATCGTTTCTTACATCTTGTAACCCTTCCATTGTGACCACCTCATTTCAAAATAAAAAGAGAGACTCTTGTCCCTCTTTCATAAGTGCATTTAAACAAACAGTCTAAATACCGCCTTTTAATATTAACCCTAGAACTGCCATCACTATTGCACTAATCACAATTCTTAAGATCCAAGTTGTATTTGTGCTAATTTTTTCTAATTGTTTATTAATTGTTGAAATGTCTTTTTCATTAATGGTTGTACGAGTTTCTATATTACGAATATCACGCATAATTTCTTTCTGTTCTGATTTAAGTCTATCAATCTTTGCATAAACATCTTCCATATATTCACATCCCTCTAGAATCTATATAAAGCAATCTCTATATACTATGAGACAACCCTTCTCACGGTGAATATATGAAAGTCATTTTTTATCAAGGCCGTACTTTGTGCAAAATAAAAAAAGACCAGCTTATGGCTGCTCTGGCTTTTCATTTATTAATTTTTGTACTAATGCTGTTAATGTGGCCACATCGTTTGCTAGGGTCGTAACTTGAGTTTCTAGTTGTTTATTCCCACTTTTAACAGTAGTTAACTCTTCATTAAACTCATGATAATGCTGTTGGAAAGCTGCGATAAAAAGGGAAACAGTATTATATAGATTAATGGCTCGCTTCTCTTTATCTGTAAATATATCTTCAGTATCGTCTGCAATCATGCCGAAATAGGTTTCGATATCTCTCGTTGTATATGGTTCTGTTTGTTCTTCCGGCTTGTTCACACGCATTTGATACAGATCATACATATCGTCCTTGAAGTTATACTGTTTGATAGCTAAACTCATGATTTTATCAAGAGCTGAAAAAGGAATATCTTTTATATTTTCTTTCATATTTCTAGCTGATGTAGGATTAAATGCTTTCGCCCACATTTGGCCATTAGCATTTATATTTTCTTGCGCTCGTAGTGTTCTTAATTCTATATCTTTCCATCCTTGACCCATCATATCTTTAATCTGCAAGCCATTGTTATAACCTTGTACAAAACTTGAC